>NZ_JBHSFP010000011.1:0-243061 GCF_042654065.1 Sphaerisporangium dianthi
AATTCGCCCCGAACGTGTTGGTCTCCACACAATCCACACCCACCGCGAAATACGCGTCATGCACCCCCCGCACAATGTCAGGACGCGTCACATTCAAAACCTCATTGCACCCCTCATGACCATCGAAATCATCGAGAGTGGGGTCATAGGCCTGCAACATCGTCCCCATGGCCCCGTCCGCGACGATCACACGCTCGGACATGGCCTGCCTGAAGGACGCTCCGTTGTTCATGCGCCCAAGCCTAGCGGGAGCCTGGCGGGACCGTTCGAGGCCGTGGGCCGGAACGGCCCGGGTGATCACGGCGAGCGAACGGGCGCGGCTTCCACGGGCCCCTCGCGTGCCCCGGTCCGCCCTCTCCGTGACACCGGGCACCCCTCAACGAATAGGCTTGGTCGGGTACAAGGCCGCCGCCGGCGGCCGTGAGATCGCCTTCGCAGTCGCGTGCGATCTCGGCCAGGCAAGGAGGAGGCGGCGCGTGATCGAGCTCGAAGGACTTCCCGAGCTCGTCGACCCGGTGCTGATCGCCGCGTTCGAGGGGTGGAACGACGCCGGGGAGGCGTCGAGCGGCGCACTGGCGCACCTTGAGTCCGAGTGGAAGGCGACCCCTCTGGTCGAGCTCGACCCCGAGGACTACTACGACTTCCAGGTGACCCGTCCGGTCGTGGAGCTCGGCGACGGCGTGACCCGGTCGATCGTGTGGCCGACGACCCGCCTGCTGGTGGCCCGTCCTCCGGGCAGCGAACGCGACGTGGTGCTGCTGCGCGGCATCGAACCCAACATGCGCTGGCGCACGTTCTGCTCCGAGATCGTGGCCATCTGCCTCGAGCTGGGCGTCGAGACCGCGGTGCTGCTCGGCGCCCTGCTCAACGACTCCCCGCACACCAGGCCGGTGCCGATCGTGGGCTCGGTGAGCGATCCGGGTCTCGCCCGCTCACTCAACCTCGAGCTGACCCGCTACGAGGGCCCGACGGGCATCGTCGGGGTGCTCCAGCACACGCTCGGGGCGGCCGGCACCGACACCATCTCGCTGTGGGCCTCGGTGCCCCACTACGTCGCCCAGCCGCCCAACCCGAAGGCCACGCTCGCCCTGCTGCGCCGCATCGAGGACCTCCTGGACATCCCCATGCCGCTCGGCGAGCTGCCCGAGGAGGCGCGAGCCTGGGAGCACGGGGTGGACGAGCTGGCCTCGCAGGACTCCGAGGTGGCCGAGTACGTCCGCGAGCTGGAAGAGCGCAAGGACGCCGCCGACCTGCCCGAGGCCAGCGGGGACGCGATCGCGGCCGAGTTCGAGCGCTACCTGCGGCGGCGCGACCATGACGACGACGGCGCCTGACGCAAATCAGGAAAAAATGCGCATTTATTGACATTGGCCGTATCAGCCCAGATAAAGGCGCATTTTCGCATACTTCCCGTTATTAGCTCCGGACGGCGCGGCTTTCCGGTAATAATTGTCCGCTGCGCCGCTTCCGCACCATTGACCCCGGGCGGCACACCGGGGCGGCAACGATTCGATAACGGGTACGAGCACGACTCCGCAAACATCGTGAGCCGCGCCATCCCCGTGCTGAACCTACACATGTGACTGCGCACCTTGGGACCCCCATGGCGACTCCATATCCTGATCCGCACAAGAGAGCACAAGAGACGCGGAGACGCGTCCTCGAGATGTCGGTGTTCATGAAACGGCAAGCGGCGGTCGACGACGAGGCCCGCGCCCTGGGCGACGCCGGCCGCCGCGGCGACTCCTTCGCCTATCCCCAGCTACGCGGCACGACGCCCGCCCAGGCCGTCGACCTGTTCCTCGCCCTCCTGCAGGACCGCCTCCCGGTCTGGCTGCACACCCTCGACGACCTGATGCGCCTGGCCGGCAAGGGGCGGGTGAACGACAACCTGCTGCCGGTGGCGCGGGCCGGCATCGACTACTACGCCGAGGTCCAGGCCGCGCTGATGCCCGCGTTCGTCTCCCCCTCGATCACCGTGCGCTTCCGCGAGGCTCTGCGCGAGACCGAGCTCGGCCCCGCCTCCGAGATCGCCCCGCTGGCCGAGTACCTGGCGGCCGAGCGGAGCCTCGGCCGGGTGGCCCCGGACGTCAACCCGGAGGCCAGCGCCCGCCTGCTGCTCGCCGGATGCTTCCGGCACGCCTACTACGAGGCCTTCATCGGCGCCGGCTCGGGTCTGTCCCGCGACGACGGCGCGGTGGAGATCGTGCGTGAGCTGCGGCTGGAGACCGCCACGCCTCGGACGCCGGCGCTCTCCTGAGCGGGCCGGTGATCTCCCGGCGTGCCGCCGGGCGTCCGGGGCACCGGCACACCGGCCCGGACGGCGGCCTCGTCGGCCCTGTGCCACACCAGGGCGGCCAGGTCGTCGTCCGCGCCTAGTGGGCGGCTGACCAGGTCGGCCCCGGCGGACTCAAGGCGGCTCTGGAAGAACCCGGGCGCCAGCAGGTAGGAGGCCACCGCGACGCGGGGCGCCGGCCCCGAGCGCAGCCGCTCCATGGCCTCCGCGAGGGACGGGGACGCCGCGGAGGCGAACGCCGCCGTCACCGGGCGGGCCAGCCGCACCGACAGCAGCCGGGCCGCGGAGCGCACGTCGGCGACGGCCGCGGGGTCGGAGGACCCGGCGGCGCCCAGGATGACCGCGTCGGTCGCCCGCAGCCCCGCCGAGGCCAGCCTGCGGGCGAGCACGGAGGTGACCAGCGGGTGGGGGCCGAGCGCGCCGGCGACCAGCGCGTCCGGCCTCGCCCGTGCGACGACCCCCGGCAGGTCGATGTGGAGGTGGTAGCCGCCGGCCAGCAGCAGCGGGACCACGACGACCGGCCCGGGGACCCGTGCCAGCACCTCGGCGAGCGGCGGCGAGCTGATCTCCAGGTACGCCTGCTCGACGCGGTGGCCGGGCCGCGCCCGGCGCACCCGCTCGGCCAGGGCCGCCAGCGTGGCCTCGCCCGCCGCGCTGCGGGTGCCGTGGGCGGCCAGGACGAGCGTCATCGCGCCTCCGGCCGGTCGCAGGCCAGGCGGTAGCCGCGCTTGACGACCGTCTCGACGATGCCGGCGGGGCCGAGGGCGCGGCGCAGCCGGGTGACGGCCATCTCGACCGCGTGCTCGGCCGAGTCCCGCGAGGGGCCGCCTGGCAGCACGATGCGCAGGTCCGAGCGGGGCACCACGTGGCCGGGACGCTCGGCCAGGCGCTTGAGCACCGCCATCGGGGCGGGCGGGAGCGGCTTGAGCTCTCCGTCGACGGCGACCGCGTGCCCGCGGATCTCCAGCTCGTGGGAGCCGGCGGTGACCCGGGTGACGCTGTGCTCGGGAAGGTGCCGCGCCAGGGTGCGGGCCAGCGAGCCGAGCCGGGAGCGCTCCGGCTGGATGACCGGCACGCCTTTGGCCACCAGCGGCGCCGCGGTCACCGGGCCGACGCACGCGGCCACCACCGGGCCGTTGAACGCCTCGACCAGCGCCTCCTCGAGCCCTTCCGCGCGGGCGGCGTTCAGCATGGCCAGCACGGCGGGGGCGCTGGTGAAGGCCACGGCGTCCACCGAGCCGGAGATCGCCTGGGTGATCAGGCGGCGCAGCGGCGAGGGGTCGCGGTAGGGCAGCCAGCGGTAGACCGGCACCTCGATCACCGTGGCGCCGGCCGCGCGCAGGGCGGCCACGAACCCGGTCAGCGGCTCGCCGTGCAGCTGGACGACGATGCGCCGCCCGTGCAGGTCCTGACGCAGGAGGTAACCCTTGATCTCCTCGCAGGACTCGGTCGGCGGGGTCCAGTGATCGTTCAGCCCGGCGGCGCGCACGGCCCCGCGGGCCTTCGGGCCGCGGGGCAGCAGGCGGGCCGTGGCCAGGTGTTCGGCCAGGTCGCCGGACAGGCCCCAGCCCTCGGCCGCGGCCACCCAGCCGCGGAAGCCCACCCCGGTGGTGACCACGACGTCGTCGATCGGGCCCTTCAGGCACTCGCGGGTGGCGGCGAGCAGGTCGGCGTCCTCGGTCAGCGGCACCAGCCGGATCGCCGGCGCCCGCACCACCCGGGCGCCGCGGCGTTCGAGCAGCGCCGCGAACTCCTCCTTGCGGCGGGTGGCGGTCACCCCGATGGTGAAGCCCGCGAGCGCGTCGGGCGCCGTCTCCGGCGCCACGAGGGGGTCGTCCAGCAGGGCGGACGTCATGCCACGCTCACTTCCACCATGCCGCCTGCGACACGGATCGGATAGGTCGCGAGCGCCGTCGACGGGTCGTCCAGGCACACGCCCGTCGTCAGGGAGAACGGCTGCTTGTGCATGGGCGCGGCGACGACGGGCTCGTCGCCGCGGGTTCCGACGATGCCGCGGGAGATCACGTACGCCCCGCTGAACGGGTCGCGGTTGCCGACGGCGAACAGGCGTCCGTCGAAGGTGCGGAATATCGCGATCTGGTGGCCGGCGACGAGGGCCGCGGCCCCGCGTTCCGGCAGCAGGTCGGTGTAAGAGCAGATCCGCACCCACGCCGTCCCGGTGCTCGTCCTGATCGCCGGGTCGTTCTGGATGATCGTCATGCGCGTGTCACCTCCAGGAGGACAGGCTTGATCTGGTCGCGTTCGGTCTCGAACACGATGGACGGGTCAGGGGTGTCGGGGGCGTTGACGAAGCTGACGAACCGGCGCAGCTTGTCGGGGTCCTCGACCGTGGCGCGCCACTCGTCGAAGTAGCCCGTCACGTGCCGCTCCATTCCGGCGTCGAGATCGGCGCAGATGCCGAGCGAGTCGTTGATGATCACGTCCCGGAGATAGTCGAGGCCGATGCCCTGCAGCCAGGTGGAGGTGCGCTGAAGGCGGTCGGCCGTGCGGATGTAGAACATCAGGAAGCGGTCGATGGTGCGGATCAGCTCGTCGTCGGACAGGTCGCTCGCCAGCAGGTCGGCGTGGCGGGGCTTGAAGCCGCCGTTGCCGCCGACGTAGAGGTTCCAGCCGTTCTCGGTCGCGATGATCCCGAAGTCCTTGCCGCGGGCCTCGGCGCACTCGCGGGCGCAGCCGGACACCGCCGACTTGATCTTGTGCGGGGAGCGCAGTCCCCGGTAGCGCAGTTCGAGGGCGATGGCCATGCCGACCGCGTCCTGCACGCCGTACCGGCACCAGGTGGATCCGACGCAGGACTTCACCGTGCGCAGCGCCTTGCCGTAGGCGTGCCCGGACTCGAAGCCGGCGTCGACCAGCCGCTTCCAGATCTTGGGCAGCTGCTCGACCCGCGCGCCGAACAGGTCGATGCGCTGGCCGCCGGTGATCTTGGTGTAGAGGCCGAAGTCGCGGGCCACCTCGCCGATCACGATGAGCTTCTCGGGAGTGATCTCCCCGCCGGGGATGCGGGGCACGACCGAATAGGTGCCGTTCTTCTGGATGTTGGCCAGGAAGTGGTCGTTGGTGTCCTGCAGCGCGGCCTGCTCGCCTTCGAGGACGTGGCCGCCGCCCAGCGAGGCGAGGATGGAGGCGACGGCCGGCTTGCAGATGTCGCAGCCGCGTCCCCTGCCGTGCTCGGCGATGAGCTGGGAGAACGTCGTGATGCCGCGCACCCGGACGATGTCGAACAGCTCTGGCCTGCTGTGGTCGAAGTGCTCGCACAGCGCCTTGCTGAGCACGACGCCCTCGGAGGCGAGGATCGAGGCCAGCGCCGGCACGCAGCTGCCGCAGCTGGTGCCCGCTCGGGTGCACTTCTTGACGCCGGCCACGTCGGTCAGCCCCATCTCGGCGATGGCGCCGCTGATCTGCCCCTTGGTGATGTTGTTGCAGGAACAGACCTGGGCGTCGTCGGGGAAGTCGGCGCCCGACAGCCCGGCGCCGCCGGCTCCGGCGAACAGCAGGTCGCTGGGCTGGGCGCTCAGCTCCCTGCCCACCATCGGCCGCAGCAGGCTGTAGGGAGTGGCGTCGCCGACGCAGATGCCGCCGAGCAGCGTGCGGGCGTCGTCGCTGATGAACAGCTTCTTGTAGATCCCGGCCACGGGGTCCATGTAGGTCACGTCGAGCGCGCCGGACAGCTCGCCGAAGCTGGCCACGTCCACGCCGAGCAGCTTGAGCTTGGCCGACAGGTCGCCGCCGGCGAAGGAGGCCCCGCCGCCGAGGATGCGGTCGGCGGCCACCTCGGCCATGGTGAAGCAGGGCGCGACCAGGCCGTACACCATGCCGCCCACCAGGGCGCACTCGCCGATGGCGAACACGGCCGGGTCGGCGGTGCGCATGCCCTCGTCGACGACGATGCCGCCTCGCTCGCCCACGGGCAGCCCCGCCTGGCGGGCCAGCTCGTCGCGCGGCCGGATGCCCGCCGAGAAGACGACCACGCCGGCGTCGATCTCGGTGCCGTCGGCCAGGACGACCTTGTCCCGCTCGATGCGGTTCAGGCCGGTGCCGGTGTGCACGGCCAGGCCGAGCCGTTCGATGTGGCCGCGCAGCACCGACCCGCCGCCCTCGTCGACCTGGCGGGGCATCAGCCAGCCGCCCATCTCGACGACGTGGGTGGAAAGGCCGAGGCCGCGCAGCGCGTCGGCGGCCTCCAGGCCGAGCAGCCCGCCGCCGACGACCACGCCGGCGCCGGCGCCGGCCGAGGCCTCCCGGATGGCGTCCAGGTCGTCGATGGTCCGGTAGACGAAGGCGTGTTCCGCGCCGGGCACCGGCGGCACGAACGGCGAGGAGCCGGTGGCCAGCACCAGGACGTCGTAGGGCTCCTCGTGCCCGGTCGCGGTGACCGCGACCCGGCGGGCGCGGTCGATCGCGGTGACCCGCTCGGCCAGCCGCACCGCCGTCACCCCCTGCGGGGCCGGGTAGGTCAGCTCCTCAAGGGACGCGCCCGTGAGGTAGGACGTCAGCGCCACCCGGTCGTAGGCGGGCCTCGGCTCCTCCCCCAAGACGGTGATCGTTCCTTGGAGGCCCCGGTCGGTCAGGGTCTCCACGAGCCGGTGGGCCGTCGGCCCGTATCCCACCACCACGATCCTCACGCGCGGACCTCCTCCTGCTCGCACAGCCAGCCGATGATCCCTTCGACCGCGTCCCGGCAGCTCCCGCAGCCGGTCGTGGCCCGGGTCGCCGCCGCGACGGCGGCCGTGTCGCGCGCGCCCGCCTCCCAGCAGGCGCGGATCCGGCCCTTGGTCACGTTGTTGCACTCGCACACCCGCGCCGAGTCGGGCATGCGCACCGGGCTGTCGGCCGGTGTCGCATGCTCCAGCGACGAGGGGAAGAGCAGCCCGGCCGGGTCGCCGGGAAGCGGCCCGCCCCTGTCGTACAGCTGTGTGAGCGTTCCCACGGTCGGCGCGTCGCCGAGCAGGATCGCGCCCACCAGCCGGTCGTTCCTGATCACGAGCTTGCGGTAGATGCCGCGCGCCCGGTGGCTGAAGCGGACCACCTCGACCTCGCCCGCGGGGTCGTCGTCGTTCAGGTGGGTCTCGCCCATCGCGGCCAGCTCGACGCTGCGGGCCTTCAGCCGGGTGACCAGACGCGAGCCGCGGTACCTGGCGGCGTGGTCGGCCCCGGTGATGAGGTCGGCCACCACTGCGGCCTGCTCCCAGGCGGGCGCGACCAGTCCGTACACCGTGCCGTCGTGCTGGGCGCACTCGCCGATGGCGTAGACCGCCGGGTCGGAGGTGCGCATGTGGTCGTCCACGACCACGCCGCGGTTGACCTCCAGCCCGGCGTCCTTGGCCAGGGAGACCATCGGCCGTACGCCGCAGGCGAGCACCACCAGCTCCGAGGCCAGGATCTCCCCGGTGGCCAGTTCGACGCCGTGCGGGTGGATCGCGGTGACCTGCACCGCGGTCCTGACCGCGACGCCGAGCCCGGCCAGCGCCTCGCCGAGCACCAGCCCGGCCTCGGCGTCGAGCTGGCGGTCCATGAGGTGGCCGGCCAGGTGGAGCAGGGTGACCGGCATGCCGCGCCCGGCCAGGCCGCGCGCGGCCTCGACGCCGAGCAGGCCGCCGCCGACCACGACCGCGCTGGTGGCGGTCGCCGCCGCCTCAAGGATGCGGTGGCAGTCGTCCATGGTGCGGAACGCGATGGCCCGGGTGGCGCCGGGGATGGGCGGCACCAACGGCTCGCTGCCGGTGGCCAGCACCAGCACGTCGTACGGCTCGCTCGCCCCGTCGCCGGTGTGGACCGTGCGGGTGCGGCGGTCGATGGCGGTGACCGTGACGCCGAGCCGGGTGGTCACCCCCTCAGGGTGGGCCGGCAGGCGCACCTGCTCGGGGCTCGCGGTGCCGGCGAGCACGTTGGACAGCAGGACCCGGTTGTAGGGCCGCCGGGTCTCCGCGCCGAACACCGTGATCTGGATGTCCTTGTCGCGCGCCCTGACCTCGTCGGCCAGGCGGGCGCCCGCCATGCCGTTGCCGATGACGACGAGCCTCACGCGTTCCTCCCCCGATCGGCGTGCGGAGTCGCGTCATCCGGCCCGGGCGGGGCGATGCCGCCGCCGGACCGCTCGACCCGCACGGCGCAGACCTTGAACTCCGGCATCCGGGACGTCGGGTCCAGGGCCGGGTTGGTGAGACGATTGGCGCCCTCCCAGTGGAACGGCATGAAGACGGTGTCGTGACGGATGGACCGGTTGACGCGAGCGGGGGCCTCGGTCGTGCCCCTGCGGCTGGTCAGGCGGACCATGTCGCCGGGACCGACGCCGAGGCGCTCGGCCAGGTCGGCGTGCAGCTCCACGTACGCGCTCGGGGCCGCATCATTCAGCGCCGGGACGCGCCGGGTCTGCGCTCCGCTCTGGTAGTGGGCGAGCACCCGGCCGGTGGTCAGGTAGTAGGGGTAGTCGTCGTCGACGTCCTCGGCCACCGGCCGGTGGTCCACCGGCGTGAACCGCGCCCGGCCGTCCGGCGTGGGGAAGCGGTCCAGAAAGGGGCGCGGGGTCCCGGGGTGGTCCTCGGAGGGGGCGGGCCAGAACACACCGGTCTCGCGGGCGATGCGCTCGTAGGTGATGCCGGCGTAGTCGGCGACGCCGCCCGCGCTGGCCCGGCGCAGCTCGTCGAACACCGTGCGCGGATCGTCGGAGAAGCCCTCGCGGCGGCCGAGCCGCGCGGCCAGGGCGGAGACGATGGCCAGGTCGCTGCGCACGCCGTCGGGCGGGGTGACGGCCTGCCTGCGCAGCAGCACTCTGCCCTCCAGGTTGGTCATGGTGCCGTGCTCCTCGGCCCACTGGGTGGTGGGCAGCACGACGTCGGCCATCGCGGCGGTCTCCGAGAGCACGAAGTCGGACACCACCAGCAGGTCCAGCGCCGCCAGCCGCTCGGCGACGTGGGTCGCGCGGGGGGCCGAGACCACCGGGTTGGAGCCGAACACCAGCAGCGCCTTCGGCCCGGCGTCGGTGCCGAGCGCGTCGAGCAGCTCGTAGGCCGAGCGGCCGGGGCCGGGAAGCTCGCCGGGGTCGACGCCCCAGACGGCGGCGACGTGCGCGCGGCCGGCCGGATCGTCGATCTTGCGGTAGCCGGGGAGCTGGTCGGCCTTCTGGCCGTGCTCGCGGCCTCCCTGTCCGTTGCCCTGCCCGGTGACGCAGCCGTACCCCGACCCCTCGCGGCCCGGCAGGCCGAGGGCGAGGGCGAGGTTGATGAACGCGGACACGGTGTCGACGCCCTTGGAGTGCTGCTCGGCGCCCCTGCCGGTGAGGATCATGGCCTTGCCGGCCGTGCCGAGCAGGCGGACCGCCTGGCGCATCGCGGCGACCGGCACGCCGGTGACCCGCTCCGCGCGTTCGGGCCACCACGCGGCCACCGACTCGCGGGCCGCCTGGAAGCCGGTCGTGCGGGCGGCGATGTAGTCCTGGTCGGCGTATCCCTCGGTGATCGCTATGTGCAGCATGCCGAGTGCCAGGGCCAGGTCGGTGCCCGGCGTCACCTTCAGGTGCAGGGCGGCCTGCCTGGCCGTGCGGGTCTCCCTTGGATCCACCACGATCAGCGTGCCGGGCACGTGCCGCAGGAAGGGCGGCATGGTCTCGGCGACGTTGCCGCCGACCATCATGACGGCGTCCGCCCCGGCGATGTCGGTGATCGGGAACGGCAGCCCGCGGTCCATCCCGAACGCGCGGTTCGTGGCGGCGGCCGCCGACGACATGCAGAAGCGGCCATTGTAGTCGATCTGGCTGGTGCGCAGGGCCACCCGGGCGAACTTGCCGAGCTGGTAGGCCTTCTCGTTGGTCAGGCCGCCGCCGCCGAACACCGCCACCGCGTCCCGGCCGTGCGCGGCCTGCAGGTCGCGGACGGCGCCGGCGACGCGGTCGAGCGCCTCGTCCCAGCTCACCGGCTCCAGCGGGCTCGTGCGGCCGGCTCGGGCGAGCGGCGTGGTCAGCCGGACGCCCGGATTGAGCAGCTCGGCCGCCGTCCAGCCCTTCTGGCAGAGCCCTCCGGCGTTGGCCGGGATGTCGTGCCGCGGGGTGACGGTGAGCGCGGTGCCCGCCGCCTTTCCGACCCCTCCACTGACGTACATGCCGCACTGCAGGGCGCAGTAAGGGCAGTGCGTCGCCTCTCCCAGGTGCACCGGCGGCATCACAGACGCCGGCGGGGATAGTGAGATCGGCATGGGTTCGATGGTGCTTTCAGGCCGTTTCACCGTTGGGTCCCTCCTGTTACCTCTGTGCTACAAGCCGCCAACCGTGTTCACATCAGGCGTGGGCCCCCTGTGCGCACACCGCGGCGGCCGGGGGGTGAGCGGTGACGCGGCGTCCGCGCGCGCGTGCAGGCCCGGGCCGTGCCGGTTCTCCGGCGCGGCCCGGGCGTTCCCGCCCCGGATGCGGGCTCAGACGCGGGCGGTGGCGAGACTCGGGGCGAGCCGCGCCCCGACAGTGCGCAGGTAGCAGAACCAGGTCAGCCCCGCGCACAGCACGTAGAAGCAGGCGAAGGCCGCCAGGGCGGCGCCCGCGCCGCCGGTCGCGGCGATCGAGGTGCCGAATCCGCGGTTGATGAAGAATCCGCCGAAGGCGCCGATGGCCGAGATGATCCCGATGGCGGCGGAGCTGTCCCTCTTCCCGGAGGCCACGGCGGCGTCGTAGGCGGCGCGGTCCTCCGGGGAGACGCCCTCGACCGCCTTGGCACGGAAGATGGCCGGGATCATGCGGTAGGTCGAGCCGTTGCCCACGCCGGTCAGCGAGACCAGCACCAGATAGGAGGCGAAGAAGAAGGTGAAGTTGTGCATGGAGACCCCGGCCCCGACCAGCGCGACGGCCACTCCCATGGCCCCGAAGTTCCACAGGGTGACCCGGCCCCCGCCGAGCCGGTCGGAGAGCCGGCCGCCGAGCGGCCTGATCAGCGAGCCGACGAGCGCTCCGAGGAAGGCCCAGGTGACGGCGGAGGTGTGCTCGGGGAACTGGCTCTTGATGAGCAGCGGGAAGGCGGTGGTGTAGCCGATGAAGGAGCCGAAGGTGCCGATGTAGAGGAAGGACATGATCCAGGTCTGCGCCCTCCCGGCGATCTTCAGTTGCTCCCTGGCGCTCGCCTTGGCGGTGGTGAGGTTGTCCATGAAGAAGAAGGCGCCCACCGCGGCGACCAGGACGAACGGCACCCAGAACAGCCCGGCCGCCGCCAGTCCGAAGCCGGCGATCACCAGCGGCATGACCAGCTGGACCGAGCTGACGCCGATGTTGCCGCCGGCGGCGTTGAGGCCGAGCGCCCAGCCCTGCCTGCGCTCGGGGTAGAAGTAGGTGATGTTGGCCATGCTGGAGGCGAAGTTGCCGCCGCCGAGGCCGGCCGTGGCGGCGATGAGCAGGAACGCCCAGTACGGCGTGCCGGGGTCGCTCACCGCGATGGCGAGCAGGACGGCGGGGATGAGCAGCAGCAGGGCGCTGACCACCGTCCAGTTGCGGCCGCCGAACTTCGCGGGGGCGAAGGTGTAGGGCAGGCGCAGGGTAGAGCCCACCAGGTTGGGCAGCGACACCAGCCAGAAGAGCTGGTCGGTGGAGAACTTGTAGGCGCCGAGCTTGACGGCGACGATGCTCCAGACGGTCCAAAGGGTGAAGCCGAGGTGCTCGGCCAGGATCGAGAAGATCAGGTTCCTGCGGGCGACGCCCTTGCCCCGGCTCTCCCAGAAGCCGGGGTCGTCCGGCCTCCAATCGCTGATCCAGCGGCCTCTCGCCGCCGCGGTACGGGTAGCGTCCGTCACCGTCACGGTTCCTCCTCCATGCTCCGGGGGGTCGGGAGGCTCCGAAAGTAGCGAGGCGTATCACTCCGGACGGCGACGAATGTCAGATATCGGCGTTACTTCCGACGCACGGACGAAACAAGTGACGCACAGGCATCACGATGGCAACATCGAATTAACAAAGATTGCCCGCACGGCCGATCGGGCATCCTTTCCGGGAACCTTCACGCAGTCTCGTCACCCCCGGGAGCGGGCATGACCGGCGTCCAGCAGATCAGGCTCTTCTCCGACCCGGTGCTGCGCGCCACCGCGCAACCGGTGACGAGCTTCGACCGCTCGCTGCGCGACCTGGTCAAGGCGCTCCAGGCGACCACCCGGGCGGGTTCCGGACGGGCCGGGCTCGCCGCGCCGCAGATCGGGGTGCTCTCGCGCGTGCTGGCCTTCGAGCTGGACGGCAGGTCCGGCCACCTGGTCAACCCGCGCCTTGAGCTGTCGGCGCGCACGATCGTCGCCGACGAGGCGTGCCTGTCGGCGCCGGGCATCTGGTGGCCGCTGGAACGCTCCTACTCGGTCGTCGCCCGCGGCAGGGACATGCACGGCAAGCCGGTGACGGTGCGGGCGCTCGGAATGCTGGCCAGGGTGCTCCAGCACGAGGTCGACCACCTCGACGGCATCCTGTTCTGCGACCGCCTCCCCGCCGACGAGCGCGAGCGCTTCTTCGCCTCCCTGCCGTGACCCGCGGACACGGGACCGCCTGACGCCTCCCCCTGTCCTCTTCCGGCTGCGGCCGGGTACGCCACGGAACCCGAATCTTGGGGCATATTCCACCATCTTGAGTGTTGCGTCCCTTTTTTCGCCAATGCGTGTTCTGTCGCAATGAGGCCCGGGTAGGGCAATCGACGATCGGAAGCGCGCCGGGATGGGCCGCTTCCGCACATCGGGGGCATCCCGCTTCCCGCATATGCGCGACCGGCGCCAGGCCGGACTCTCCCGGCCTCTCGAAGGCCGGGAGCACCAGAGGCGGGCCTCGCCGGGCGGATCCCGTGACGGGAAGCCGGAGAAGGAGGCAAACGTGATGAGCGGACTGAAGGTGGCCGTAGCCGTCGCCCTCGGCTACTTCCTCGGCCGGCACCGCAAGTTCAAACTCGCGGTCGCGCTCGGGGTGGCGGGCGCCACGGGCAAGCTCGGCGGCACCAGCGGCAACCTCCTTGAACAGGGGCTGAAGCTCGCGAGCTCCTCCCCGGAGCTCGAAAAGATCATCAACAGCGTCCGCGGCGAGCTGTTCGAGGCCGGCAAGGCCGCGGCGAAGGCCGCGGCGAGCAGGCAGGTCACCTCGATCAGCACGAAGCTCCAGGACCGGGCCGAGGCCCTGCAGCACGCGGCCAACGTCGCGGCCGGTCTGGAGGAGCAGGCGGTCGGCACCGCGGGCGAGGCCGCCAAGACGGCGAAGGGCGGGGTCACCAGCCTGCGCGAGCGGGCCACGGGCGGCCTGCGCTCCGCCGGGTCCCGGATGCGCAGAGGCGAGCGGCCGCCGCAGGACCTCGCGGAGGAAGAGCCGTACGAGGAGGAGTTCGAGGAGGAGGACGAGTACGAGGAGGAGCCCTCCCCTCGGCGCAGGCCGCCACAGGACCGCGCGCGGCCGGCCGCGCGCGAGACCCGCAGGCCCGCCGACGAGGACGAACCGGACGACGAGGAGCCGAGAGCCCGCGGTCGCGTGACCCGCGACCAGCCTCCGCCGCGCTCGCGGCCGATCCACCGGACCCGGGGGTGATGCGCCATGGCGGACGCGATCAAGAACCAGGTACGCGGGCTCGCCGGCATCGCCGGACGGCTCGCGCTCGCGGCCGTGCGGCGCAGAGTCGAGAAGACCACCAAGCAGCTCACCGACTTCACCGAGAACGGCGGCATGCGCACCGTCGGGCAGCTCGCGGGGTCCGAGGGCAAGTTCGGCCGGGTCAAGGGGCTGGCCAAGCTCGCGTTCAGCGGTCTGAAGAGCAAGCTCGGGTTCGGCGGGCGCGGCGCCAAGGGCAAGAAGCTCAAGTTCCACAACATCGTCGAGTCGCTGGACATCGGCGCCCCCATACGCGTGGTCTACAACCAGTGGACGCAGTTCCAGGACTGGCCGAACTTCATGAAGAAGGTCGAGAAGGTCGTCCAGGATGGTGACGAGAAGCTGACCTGGCAGGCGAAGATCTTCTGGTCCCGGCGCACCTGGCAGTCCACGATCAGCGAGCAGACGCCGGACGAGAAGATCATCTGGCGTTCGCAGGGCGCCAAGGGCTACGTGGACGGCTCCGTGACCTTCCACGAGATCACCCCCGACATGACGCGCGTGCTGCTGGTGCTGGAGTACCACCCCAAGGGGCTCATGGAGCACATCGGCGGCATCTGGCGGGCGCAGGGCCGCAGGGCGCGCCTGGAGTTCAAGCATTTCCGCCGGCACGTGATGAACGAGGACCTTCTGCATCCCGACGAGGTCGAGGGGTGGCGCGGCGTCATCCACGAGGGCGAGGTGGTCAAGGACCACGAGACCGCCATGCGCGAGGAACAGGAACGCGAGGAGCAGGAACGCGGTGGCCCCGAGCCTGAGGAAGGCGAAGAGGGCGAGTACGAAGAGGGCGAGTACGAAGAGGGCGAGTACGAAGAGGGCGAAGAGGGCGAAGAGGACGAGGAGCCCGAAGAGGGTGAGGAGCCGGAGGAGGGCGAGGCCGAGGAGGGCGAGGCCGCCGCGGAGCGGGGCGGGGAACCCGAGGAGCCCGAGGAGCCCGAGGAGCCCGGAGAGGGCGAGGAGCCCCGGCAGAAGCGTCCGCGCGGCCGCCGCGCGGAGGAGGCGGAAGAGGACGAGGGCGAGGAGGCCGGTGAGGAGGCCGGTGAGGAGCGGCGCAGGCGGCGGCTTCCCTGGGGGCAAAGGCGCGCGGAGCGGCCGCGGGCCCGTGAGCGCCCGGCCGAGGAGCCGCGCGGCCGGGTACGCCGGTCCGAGCCGGCCGAGGAGCAGGAACGGGAGGCCCCTCGCCGCAGGCGAGAGGGCGAGGGCGACGGACGGGAGGAGCCCCGGGCACGGCGGCGCCCTCCTGATGGCGAGGAACCCGCGCGCGGGAAGCGCCGGGAACCCGCGCCCGAGCCCAGGGGCCGAGGCCGCTGATGACCGGTCCGGACGCCGGATGACCGACCGGACGTCACACGACGGCCGGAGCGGCAGAGGGAGAGGACACGGGCTTCGGCCCGGTGCGGATGAGGCCCTTCGTCAGCACGTCTCAAGCGAGAGCAAGGAGTGGAGCGTATGGCCATCATGCAGCCCTCGGGCGGCGGGCCCGCCGGCCGGTCGTCATCGGGCGGCGGACTCGCCGACGTGATCGACACGATCCTCGACAAGGGTCTGGTCATCGACGCCTACGTCAGCGTCGCGCTGGTGGGCATCGAACTGCTGACCATCAACGCCCGTGTCGTGGTGGCCAGCGTCGACACCTACCTGCGGTTCGCCCAGGCGGTCAACCGGCTGGACATCTCAGAAGGGCAGAAGGGGCTTCCCGAGCTCATGCAGGACATGACGACGGGCGTGGCGAAGTCGAAGACCAAAGGCATCGCGCAGGGCGCGCTGGAGGCGGCGGGCGAGAAACTGCGTGACTTCATCACCGAGCCGGCCGAGCAGCCCGCGCGCCGCAGGCGCGGGCGTGAGGAGGACTGACATGGCCCCTTCGACTCCCGGCCCCGCCGCGCCCGGGTCCGAGAAGCAGGCGCCGCGAGCCCGTGGCGGCCGCCCCGCGGCCGCGCGGCAGACGGCGGACGCGCCCGGACCGCACGAGGACGCCGCGAACGCCTCCGGCCAGGCCGGCGAGCAGCCGGGCGCGCCGGGCGCGCAGGGCGAGCGGGCGACGGCGTCCTACGTCTACGGCATCCTGCCTTCGGACGTCGAGCTGACGCCGGAGGCCCGCGGGGTGGGCGACCCACCCGGCGAGATCGGCCTGGTGCGGCATCGCGACATCGCCGCCCTGATCAGCGATCTGCGTCTCAACCGCCCGCTCGGCAAGCCGCAGGATCTCATGGCGCACCAGAACCTGCTGGACGACGTGGCCGCCGAGGTGCCGGTGCTGCCCTTGCGCTTCGGTGCGGTGCTGGAGAGTCCCGACGCGGTCGTCGGGGAACTGCTGGCCCCGCATCACGACGAGTTCCGCACGGCGCTGGACGAGCTGGAGGGACGGGCACAGTTCGTCGTCAAGGCCCGCTACGAGGAGGGCGCGGTCCTGCGGGAGGTGCTCGCCGAGGAGCCCGAGGCGGCTCGCCTGCGCCAGGAGATCCGCGGCCTGCCCGAGGAGGCCACCTGGGACGCGCGGATCAAGCTCGGCGAGATCGTCAACCGGGCGATCGAGGCCAAGCGCGACGCCGACACCCAGGCGCTGGCCGAGGCGCTGGCCCCGCACGCCGTCACGATCGTCGTCCGGGAGCCGACCCACGAGGAGGACGCCGCCCATCTGGCCGTCCTGGTGGAGACCGACCGGTTGCGGGAGATCGAGGAGGCGCTGGAGGAGATCGGCCGCCGCTGGGCCGACCGCGTCTCCCTGCGCATGCTCGGTCCCCAGGCGGCCTATGACTTCGTCCAGACGCAAAGGTGAAGGTGCTTGGACCATGGGCCTGTTCAAACTGCTCTTCGGCTGGCCGCTGGCGCCGGTGGAGGCGCTGATCCGGCTCGGCGAGCTCATCGAGGAACAGGTGGAGCACCAGATGCACGACCCCGCCTTGGTGCGGCGGCAGCTGGAGGAGGTGGAGGACGCGCGGGCCGCGGGCCTGATCTCGGAGGAGGAGAGCGAACAGGCGACCGAGGAGATCTTGCAACGGATGATCGGCTAGTGCGGTGGTCACCCGCACGCGTGGGGTGGCCGTCCCTCCTCCGGCCCGGCCCCGGTGCGCGACGTCACGCGCCGGGGCCGGGCGCCGGGGGAAGAAGGAGGTGATGTCGTGCCGGCCAGCCACAGACCCCGTGACCGGCGGACCGTCGCGGACGACGACCGCTACGAGTACGGCGCGCCCGGCGAGGACGCCGTCGACCCCCTTGACCCCGTGGACTCCATGGACGACTACGGGGTCCCTGAAACCGATGAGACGGAGCCGGAGGCCCGGCGCCCGGCCGGGAGGGCCAGGACGTCCCGGCGCCTGACGGCGTCCACCGCCGGTCGCGCCGCGCTGGACTACATGGCCGAGCTGACCGGCAAGGGCGTCGAGGGCGTCACGCTGGTGAAGCCGGCGGGCGACGGCTGGACCGTCGAGGTGGAGGTGGTCGAGGACCATCGGATCCCCTCCTCCGGCGACACCCTGGGGATCTACGCCATCGACCTCGACTCCGAGGGGGACCTGGTCTCGTACCGGAGGGTGCGCAGCTACAAGCGCGCCAAGGGCGACACGGGCGGAGCGTACTGACATGTCCCAACCGACGGGTTCCGCGCGGGGGATGTCCTCCTACGGCTCGCCGCAGCGCGCGCCGGCCCGCGACTCGGGCGGCAACCTCGGCGACATCCTGGAGCGGGTGCTCGACCGCGGCGTGGTGATCGTGGGCGACATCCGCGTGAACCTGCTGGACATCGAGCTGCTCACGATCAAGCTGCGCCTGCTGATCGCGTCGGTCGACACGGCGCGGGAGCTCGGCATCGACTGGTGGGAGCACGACCCTTGGCTCAGCTCCAAGGACAGCGATCTGGTCGAGGAGAACCGCCGGCTCCGGCGCCGCCTCGCCGCGGCCGAGGGCGGGCGCCTCCCGGCGCAGGACGAGCGGACCCTCGCGGCGGAGGCGCGGATCGCCGTGGAGGACGAGCGGATCGCGGTCGAGGAGCCCGGACCGCGCCGGGCCGGACGCCCGGCGAAGGGCAGGGCCCTCGACCAGGACCGCGGCCGCGAGCCCTCCCGCCGCCCGCGCCGATGGGAGGACGAGGATGGCTGATCGGGAGCGGCGCCCACCGTCCCTGTCCTCCCGGATGACGCGGGAGGAGGAGCATCGTGGCTGACACCGGGACCTACCTGTACGCGATCACCCGTGCGGACGACCAGCCGGGTCCGGGCGTGCTGGAAGAGCTGAAGGGCGTGGCCGAGGCGCCCGTGCGGGTGCTCGCGCGCGCCGGGCTCGCCGCGTACGTGAGCACGGTGCCGCTGGAGGACTTCGGCGAGGGGCCGCTGCGGCGTTCGCTGGAGGATCTGGACTGGGTCGGCGAGACGGCCCGCGCTCACCACCGCGTCGTGGAGGCCGTCGCGGGGGCCGCCTCCTCCACCGCCCCCGTGCGCCTGGTCACCGTGTACAGCGGCGACGACCAGGTTCGCGACCTGCTCGATCATCGGCGCGAGGAGTTCAGCGCCGTCCTCTCGCGCGTGGCCGGCAGTCAGGAATGGGGCGTCAAGGCCTACGCGCACCAGCCCGAACAGCCGGCAGCCCCGGACGCCCCCGCCGCCCGGCCGGGACCCGCCGGGACGACGCCCGCCCCCGGCTCCGCCGAGCCTGGAGGCGGCGAGCGTGGGAGCGGCGAGGGACGGGCGGCCGCGAGGCCTGGCACCGACTACCTGCGGCGACGCAAGGCCAGCCTCGCCAGCCGGGACGACGCCTGGCGCGAGACCACCGAACGCGCCGAGATGATCCACGCCACGCTTTCCGAGGTGGCGCGGGCCGGCACCCGCCACCGTCCCCAGGACCCCCGGCTGTCGGGACGCGACGACTGGATGCTCCTGAACGGCGCCTACCTTGTCGACGACGAACGCCGTGAGGAGTTCGCCGCCACGCTGGACGCCCTCCGGGGCCCCGGCGTGGAGATAGAGCTCACCGGCCCCTGGGCCCCGTACTCCTTCACCGCCCTGGAGACGGGCGGCATCGGTACCACTACCGGGGAGGACCGCGACCGGGCCGACGCCTGCGACGACCTCCGGACGCGGGACCGCGGGGAAGGGGGCCGCGATGGGTCGTGAGATGGCGCCGCGCGGGGCCGAACTGGCCGCTCAGGGACGGCTGCCGGCCGAGCGGGTCGCGCTGGTCGATCTGCTGGACCGCCTGCTCGCCGGCGGCGTCGTGATCACCGGCGACCTGGTTCTGTCCATCGCCGACATCGACCTGGTGCGCATCTCGCTGCGGGCGCTGATCATGTCGGTGCGGGCGTCCGAGCCGCTGCAGATCGGAGTCCCTCATGAGCAGCCCACACCGTGAGCCCGCCCCGCCGGACCGGTCCCCCGGACCGGACGGCGCCCGCCCCGAACCACACCTCCGTCCGAACCCCGCCCCACGAGCGGCAGAACCGGACCTCCGTCCAGATCTCGGCCGGCGACCGGCCGGACCAGGTACCCGTCCAGAGCCCGGGGCGAGGCCGGCCGAACCGGGCCCCCGTCCGGAACCAGGGCCCGGGCCGGCGGCTGGGCCTGAGCGGGCGGGATCGGGGCCTTACCGGGAACCGGGCCGGTCGCGCTCCGGGCCGTGGCGGCTGGACACCGCTCCGGAGACGGTGGAGCGTGACCTCACCCGCCTGGTGCTCACCCTCGTGGAGCTGGTGCGGCAGCTCGTGGAGCGGCAGTGCGTACGCCGCATGGATCAGGGCGACCTGTCCGACGACCAGATCGAGACGCTGGGCCTGACGCTGATGCGGCTGGAGGAGGCGATGACCGAGCTGTGCGAACGCTTCGAGCTGTCGCCCTCCGACCTCAACCTCGACCTGGGACCGCTCGGCACGCTCCTGCCCACCGACTGAGGCCGGCGGCATCGACCGGCCGGCCCGGTTCGCGTGGGCCGGTCCCTCAGAGGGCGATGCCGAGGAGGGCGTCGGCGGTGGCCCGGACGAGCGCGGGGGCGCCGGGGTCGTCGCCCTCTCCCGCGAGCGCGCGGGTGGCCCAGTCGTCGATGGCCTCCAGCGCGCCCGGCGCGTCGAGGTCGTCGGCCATCCGCTCGCGGACGCGCTGGAGCACCGGCCCGGCGTCGGGGCCGGACGCGCGGTCGACGGCCGAACGCCAGCGCGCCAGCCGTGCCGTCGCGGTGTCGATCTGGTCGCCGGTCCACTGCCAGTCTTCGCGGTAGTGGTGGGCGAGCAGCGACAGCCGCACCCCCATGGGGTCGTGTTCGGCGCGGAGCCGGTGCACGAAGATCAGGTTTCCGCGGGACTTCGACATCTTCTCGCCGTCGAGGCCGACCATGCCCGCGTGCACGAAGGCGCGGGCGAACGGCCACTCCCCCGTGGCGACGTGCCCTTCGCTCGCGCCCATCTCGTGGTGCGGGAAGATCAGGTCCGAGCCGCCGCCTGACACGTCGAACCCGGCGCCGAGGCAGTTCAGCGCGATCGTCGTGCACTCGACGTGCCAGCCCGGGCGGCCGGGGCCGAACGGCGAGGGCCAGGACGGCTCGCCCGGACGCTCGGCCCGCCACAGCAGCCAGTCGAGCGGGTTGCGCTTGCCCGGGCGGTCGGGGTCGCCGCCGCGCTCGGCGAACAGCGTGAGCATCTGCTCCTCGGAGTACCCCGAGACGGCGCCGAACTTGGGAGCGGCGACGGCCGAGAAATAGACGTCGCCGTCCACCATGTAGGTGGCGCCCTTGTCCTTGAGCCTGTCGATCAGCTCGACCACCTGGCCGACGACCTCGGTGACGCCGACATAGTCGTCCGGCGGGATGATGCGCAGCGCCTCCATGTCGGTGCGGAAGAGCTCGATCTCCTTGGCGGCAAGGTCCTGCCAGTCGACGCCGGTCTGCTGGGCGCGTTCGAGCAGGGGGTCGTCCACGTCGGTGGTGTTCTGGGTGTAATGCACCGCGTGGCCGGCGTCCCGCCACGTCCTGTACGCGAGATCGAAGGCGAGGTAGGTGTTCGCGTGCCCGAGATGGGTGGCGTCGTAGGGCGTGATGCCGCAGACGTACATCCGCGCCGTGGGCCCTGGGGAGGTCTCCCTGACCCCCCTGGCCGAGGTGTCGTGGAGCCGGAGCGGAAGGCCGGCGCCGGGCAGCGAAGGGATCTCGGGAGCAGACCACGATTGCATGTCATGAGCCTATCCATGTGGCCGAGTGGTGCGATCACCCCGGGGTGTCCGTTTTGGGGCTGAGGTGTCCAGCGAGGGACGATGGCACAAAACGGTACTTGGTCACGTTCCAACGTGGCAGAATCTTGCCGCCGTGGGTAGGGGGGCGTCGGCACTTAGCGTTCGCATGCCGAGGGAGATCTCGATTGCCGGCTTCAAGGCCCCTGGGGCCCACCGATCCCACCACGATCGCCTCATACCGGGTGACTGGGCGGATCGGTGAAGGCGGCCACGGCGTCGTGTACGCCGCCGAGACCGAGACGGGCGCGCGGGTCGCGGTGAAGCTGCTGCACCGGCGCTTCTCCGAGGAAGAGCAGGTGCGGCGCTCGTTCGGCGTCGAGCTGCGCCGGGCGCAGCGCGTGACCGGCCCGGGCGTGGCCCGCGTCCTGGCCTACGGCATGCACGACAAGCGGCTGTACTACGCCAGCGAACTGGTCGACGGCTCGTCCTTGTGGGAAGTGGTGGAGCGGAAGGGCCGCCGGTCGGGGGACGCGCTCATCGAGATCGCCCTCGGGACGCTGACGGCGCTGACGGCCATTCACCAGGCGGGCGCGGCGCATGGCGACTTCGGGCCGTCGAGCGTGCTGCTGGGTCCGCAGGGGCCACAGGTCATCGACTTCGCGGTCGGGCGCGTGCTCGACCGCCCGCTCGCGGCGGGCGGGTTCGCGGGCGCGTCGCCGTTCACCGCGCCCGAGCATCTGGCGGGCACGATCCCCGGCCCCGAGAGCGACATGTTCGCCTGGGCGGGCACGATCGTCTACGCCGCGACCGGGCGCGCCCCGTTCGGCCAGGACTCGGTTCCGGCGGTGGTCAACCGCATCTTGAACGGCGTGCCCGACCTGTCGGCGCTGAGCGGCACGCTGCTGGACGCCGTCACCGCCTGCTTGGACCGGAACCCGGCCAGGCGGCCCGCCGCCCGTGAGCTGCTGGCCCGCCTGGAAGGAGTCGAGCCGGGCCCCGGCTTAACCCCGAGCCCTGGCGCCGACCCCGGCTTCGGCCCCGGCCCCGGACGCACTCCCAGCCCAGGCTTCGGCCCTGGTCCAGGCCCGGACCTCGGCCCCGGGACCGTTCCCGGCCCGAACCTCGGCCCGGGCCCGAACCTCGGTCCCGGCCCGGGCTTCGGTCCCGGTGCCGGTCCTGACCCGAACCTGGGTCCGGGTTCCCGCGCCGGTTCCGGCGCGGGTTCCGGCCCCGGCCGCGGTGCCGGCCCCGATCCCGGCCACGGTACCGGCCCGGGCTACGGGTCCGGCCCTGGCTACGGGTCCGGTTTCGGAGGTGGACCTGGCGGCGGACCCCGCGTCCCGCCCTCGGAGACGCGCGCCTGGCCGCCGGAGCCGCCTGCCGCACGACCCGCGGCCCCGCCGCAGGCCTACAGCGGGCCGATCCCACTGAGCTCGCGGCCGCTTTGGCACGGCTCGGAGGAGGTCCCCCCGCCGCAGGCCGGGCCCGCCGCCTCGCCGCCCCCGGCGGCCGAAACGACCGTCCCTCCCGCGGAGGCCCGTCATGCCGTCCCGTCACCGGCGGGCGGCGCCGCCTTCCCGCGGCCGGACGGCGACCGGCTCTCCTCGGCGGCGGAGGCGACCGGGCCCATCCCGGTCCTGGGAGCGGACCGGCCGTCCACCACGCCTGGCTCTGGCCTGCCTCCGGCCTCGGCCGGCGGTGACCGGCAGCGGCGGCACAGGCGCACCCGCGTCATCGTGGCGGTGGCCGGAGGCCTCGCGCTGGCCTCCGCCGCGGCCATCGTCGCCATCACCTCCGGCGGTGATCCTCAGCAGCAGGCCCCCGAGGCCGCCCCGCCGCCGCCCGCACCGGCGCAGAGCCTCGCGACCCCCAGCGCGGCGGAGTCGCCCCCGCTGACCGACCCCACCCCGGTCCCTTCGCCGTCCAGGACGACGCCGGAGCCGACCAAGACGCCGGAGCCGACGCCGAAGGCGCCGCCGACACGGGCGGTCAAGCCGGTGCTGATGGTCAGCCCCGCCCGCATCCGCATCAGGTCGGACTACATCTCCTATGTGAACATCAAGCTCAGGGCGCCGGGCGGGGCCGTGCGATGGCGAGCCACCATCACCGAGGGCAGCGTCCTCAGTTCCAGCAAGGGGCACATCAGAGCGGGCAGCTCGGCCACGATCACCGCCTACGGCACCCCGTACTGCAGCACCTCCAAGGTCCGCTTCACCTCCAACGGCGGCAGCAGGACGGTGACGATCATGTGGGGTGGCATCCTCTGCTGAGCGCCCGGCCAGCGCCACCCGGCCGGCCGCCCTCTGCCGCCGTCCGTCCCCGTTACGGGGAGGGTGCTGGAGGCAGGGCGGTGACCTGGTACCAGGAGGAGGGGTCGGCGGGGTCCGGGCAGAAGTCGTAGCGCGGCGCCTCGCCGCCGAGAGCGACCAGCGTGATCGAGGAGGTGCCCCACAGCCGCCCGTCCGGAAGCTCCCTGCGCACCACCAGCGCCCTGGGGTCGGAGACGTCCAGCCCCGCGCCCGAGGCGAGCCGCCGCCACTGCCGCCACGTCGCCTCGCCGGCGTCGCGCGCCGACGGGCGCACCGCCGAGGCGAAGCGCGGCCGGAAGAACGCGACCCGCGGGTCGGCCTCACCGGTCTCCCAGCCGCTGTTGACCACGATGTGGGCGCCTGCCGGGAGCTTGGCCTCGGTGACGCCGTGCCCGTCCCAGCTCCACAGCCGCGCGCCGCCGGGGTCGGCGACGAGCAGGTGGAACGGGTCATAGCAGGACAGGTCGACGTCGGGCGGCTCGCCGAGGACCGCCGCCTCCAGCGGCAGGTCGCCCCGGGTCCTGCGGACCCGCTCGGGCGCGGCGGCGCCGCATCCGTTCAGCAGCGCGGCGACCCGCGGGCCGCCGGGGTCCACGGCCAGCCAGGTGCCGCCCGCCGACAGGTCGCGCCCGCCGACCACGGCGGGATGCCTGGGCCAGTGGGCCGCGGGGGGCTCCCACGGCCGCGACAGGATCTCATCGCGCACCCCGGCCAGCACCACCGGAGTCTCCGCGCCCGGTTCGACGCTCACGATCACCGTGCACACGCCCGTTCCCTCCGTATCGGTAGAGATGGACACATCTCCCGAAGGGTACGACCTGGGGCGGGCGATCAGATAGGCGGCCAGGGGATCGCGGGCCAGTCCTCCGAGGGGGAGGGGTGGACGCCGGTGCTGAGCAGCCGGCGCACGCGCTCCCAGGTGGCCTCGACCTCCGAGAGGGTCAGCAGTTCGCGCAGCCGCCGGCCGAGCCTGCCGCGCTCTATGTCGCGCTCGAGCCTGGCAAGGACGTTCACCGCCTCGCGCGGGAGGGGCTTGCCGCGCCACTGCCACAGCACGGTGCGAAGTTTGTCCTCGGCGGAGAAGCAGACGCCGTGGTCCACTCCATAGATGTGCCCGTCGGGCAGGGGCAGCAGGTGGCCGCCCTTGCGGTCGGCGTTGTTGACCACCGCGTCGTAGATGGCCATGCGGCGCAGCGCCGGGCTGCGGCTGCGGATCAGGGCCATGAGGTCGACGTCGGGGTCGGTGTCGATCCAGAGCTGGCACATGCCGGGGCCGAACGGCCCGTCGCGGTAGACGCTCGGCGGCACGATGCGCCAGCCGGTCGCGGCCGACACCTCGAAGGCGGCGACCTCGCGCGCGGCGAGCGTGCCGTCGGGGAAGTCCCACAGAGGCCGCTCGCCTCTGACGGGCTTGTAGACGCATTCGGCGACGAGCCCGTCCAGGCGGATGGAGCAGTAGAGCGTCATGTTGGTCGCCTCGACCAGCCGGCCCGCGACCTCGATGGTGCCCTCGCGCAGCAGGCGCAGGGCGGTGACGTCGTCCAGTCCGGACGCGCCGGGGATGCTGCTGAGCCGGGGGTCGCTCTCTGCACTCACGTGCGGTCCCCCCGATGGCCGTTCAAACGCACGCAGATGTGCCCGTCGGCGTCCAGCGGCTGCCCGCAGAGCGGGCACGGCGGCCGGCCGGCCGCGACGAGCTCCAGGGCCCGCTGGGTGAACGCGCGGGCCGCGGCCGCGGTGATGTGCACGCGCAGGACGGCCGATTCGGGCGCGTCCTCGTCGATCGTCTCGTCCTCTTCTTCGTCATCGGTGACCTCTTTGGCCTCGATGACCACCTGCGAGGTGTCGGGGTCCCAGGCCAGGGCCATGGTGCCGACCCGGAAGTCCTCGTCGATGGGCAGGTCGAGGGGGCCTTTGTCGGCGAGTTCGACCGGCGCCATGGCGGGCACCGGAGCGGTGCCGCCGCTGCGGCGCAGCACCTCGTCGAGCAGTTCGTCGAGGCGATCGGCCAGCACCGCCACCTGGAACTTCTCCAGGCCCACGGTCGTCACCCGCCCGTGACCGCGGGCTTGCAGAAAGAAGGCGCGTGACCCCGGCTGCCCAACGGCACCCGCCACGAACCTGTCTGGCGGATCGTAGTCGAAGACCGGCATAGCCTGACCTTACGTGGTCCCGGCTCCGCCGCCGACAGCGGCGTCGCTCCCGGTGAAATTTTCTCCCCCGTCTTTCCCCTCCGAACCCTCGGCGTGCACCGGTGGGGGTAGGAGATTTTCCACCCCGCCGCCCACATCGTTGATCCTGAGGACAAAAGGCCGCAGGGCCGTGTAGCGGATCACCGTGAGGGAGGCCGGGTCGGCCGTGATGCGCTGGAACTGGTCGAGGTGGGCGCCGACCGCGTCGGCGACGATCGCCTTGATCACGTCCCCGTGGCTGCACACGAGATAGACCGCCTCGTCGCCGAGCTTGGCGTTCCAGTGGCGCACGGCGGCGACGGCGCGGCGCTGGACGCCGGCCAGCGACTCGCCGCCCGGGAAGACCGCCGCGCTCGGGTGCTGCTGCACCACCCGCCAGAGCGGATCTTCGGCCAGCTCCTTCAGCGGGCGCCCCGTCCACTCGCCGTACCCGCACTCGCCGAAGCGGTCGTCACTGGCGAGCTCGAGCCCTTCACGGCCGTCCAGGATCGCCCCGGCGGTCTCCTGACATCGCTCGAGCGGGCTTGACACGACGGCGTCCAGGCGCAGGGGCGCCAGCCGCGCGGCGAGGGCCTCGGCCTGGGCGCGGCCTCGCTCGCTCAGATGGACCCCTGGGGTCCACCCCGCGAGCACCGGCCCCGTCATGTCGGTCAGACCGTGCCGCACCAGAAGCAAAGTGGTCACAAAGCAAGCTTATTGGGCCGTGATCACCCCTAGAGACAACAGTGTCAGCAGAAAGGCCCCGATGAAGACGCGGTAGGTGACAAAAATCATCATGGAGTGTCGCGTGATGTACCGGAGCAACCAGGCGATCGAGGCGTACCCAACGACGAACGACACGACGGTGGCGATGATGGTCGGCACCAGGTCGGGCCCGCCGCCCGCGCCGACGTCGCGCAGCTCGAACAGCCCCGAGAGCACCACCGCGGGGATGGAGAGCAGGAAGGAGTAACGGGCCGCCGCCTCGCGGGTGAATCCCAGGAAGAGCCCGCCGGTGATGGTCGACCCCGAGCGGGACGCCCCGGGGACCAGGGCGAGAGCCTGGAATCCGCCGATGATCAGCCCCTGCCGCAGCGTCAGCTCGCTGATCGGCGCGCGCTGCCGGCCGATCTGCTCGGCCAGCAGCAGGAGCAGGCCGAAGACGATCAAGATGGTCGCGTTGATCCACAGGTTGCGGGCGGGACCCTCGATCTGGTCCTTGAACACCAGCCCGAGCACGCCGAGCGGGATGGTGCCGAGGCCGATGTACCAGCCCATGCGGGCGTCCATGTCGCCGCGCAGCTCCGGGGTCCACAGGCTGCGCAGCCAGGTCCAGGCGATGCGCACGATGTCGCGCCAGAAGTAGATGACCACGGCCAGCATCGTGCCGAGCTGGATCACCGCGGTGAACGCCGCTCCCGGATCCCCCCAGCCGAACAGCCGCGGGACGATGAGCAGGTGAGCGGAGCTGGAGATGGGCAGGAACTCGGTGAGCCCCTGCACGATGCCCAGCACGACGGCTTGCAGTGCGTCCATAGTGCGCGCCAGCCTAGGGCAGGCGGGCGGCGCGGGTGGGCGGCGCGGGTGTGCGACCGGCAAGGATCGCGCCGACGCCGTGATGGGAAGGCGCGTCGTGCGGTATAGGCCCGGATGAGACGTTCCAACGCGGTAACCTGGCCGGATCATGGATCAGCGAATGGTCGGGCGCAGCGGTCTTTCGGTGTCACGGGTGGGGCTGGGCACCATGACCTGGGGGCGCGACACCAGCGCGGAGGAGGCCGCCGCGCAACTCGTCGCCTTCGCCGACGCCGGGGGCACACTGGTCGACACCGCCGACGTCTACGCGGGCGGCGACGCCGAGCGCCTGCTCGGCCGCCTGTTGCGCGACGCGGTGCCGCGCTCGCAGATGGTCGTCGCGACCAAGGCGGTGCTCACGCCCCGGGGCCATCGGTCCCGCGACGCCTCGCGCCGGGGCCTGCTGTCCGCGCTGGACGCCTCCCTGGCCCGCCTGGGCGTGGACGAGGTCGACCTGTGGCAGCTGCACGCCTTCGACGCCGAGGTGCCGCTGGAGGAGACGCTGGCGGCGGTCGACACCGCCGTCGCCTCCGGCCGCGCGGCGTACGCGGGGGTGTGCAACTACGCGGCGTGGCAGCTCGCCGCGGCGGGGGTGTGGCAGCGTTGCGCGCCTGCGCGCGCGCCCATCGTCTCGGCGCAGGTGGAGTACTCCCTGCTGGCCCGGGAGGCCGAGCGTGAGCTCCTGCCCGCCGCCGAACACGTCGGCGCGGGGGTGCTGGCGTGGTCGCCGCTCGGGCGCGGGGTGCTGACCGGCAAGTACCGGGTGGGCATCCCCGCCGACTCCAGGGCCGCGACGCCGCACTTCGCCGACTTCGTCCAGCCCTATCTCGACGAGCGGTGCCGCCGCGTCGTCGAGTCGGTCACCACCGCGGCCGAAGGGCTCGGAGTGTCCCCGCTCGCGGTGGCCCTGTCGTGGGTGCGCGACCAGCCCGGGGTGGCCGCGGCCATCGTCGGGGCGCGAACGCACGCCCAGCTCAAGGGAGTGCTCCAGGCCGAGGAGCTGACGCTGCCGGTGGAGATCCGCGAGGCGCTCGACGACGTCTCCGCCGTCGACCCGTGAGCCTTCGCGGCCGAGGTGAGCGGGCGGTCTAACGGGAATCCCGCTCGCGTATCACTACTCGGTACCGAATCGCACCTTTTCACGGAAAGACCGGCGTGATATCACACGATGGTCTTGAAGACTGCGGGAGGGGAGCCCCAGGTCTTCCGGTTGCATGGGTGGAGATTATGGAGGGGCGACCATGCGCAAAGGCACGACCGCCATTTCGGTGGGAGCGCTGACGCTGGCACTGGCGGGGGGGACCGCTCTGCTGGTGGCGACGCCGGCCGCCGGATCATCGGCCGGGGCGGACGGCTGCGGCCGTGGCGCGTTGGTCCTGTCCGGCCTCACGGGGAAGGTGTGCGACCTGCTGGGCGAGGTCGGGAACGCGATCGGCGATCCCGGCGGCGACGGGCTCGAGCCCGTGACCGACACGGTCACCGATGTGGCCGACGACGCGCTCGAACCCGTGACCGACACGGTCACCGACCTGGCCGACAACGCGCTCGAACCCGTGACCGACACGGTCACCGACCTGGCCGACAACGCGCTCAAGCCCGTGACCGACACGGTCACCGACCTGGCCGACGACGCGCTCAAGCCCGTGAAGGACTCCGTCGAGGACCTCGGCGACGACGCGCTCAAACCGGTGAAGGACTCCGTCGAGGACCTCGGCGACGAACGGCTGAAGCCGGTGACCGACCGGGGCGAGAAGACCACCGGCAAGCGGGCCGGCGGTCCGTCGCCCACGGCCGAGCCCGCCTCCCCCGGCACGCCCTCCGCGACCGCCTCCCAGAGTCCGGCCGTGCCGCGCGACGTCTCCGGAGGTGACCTGCTGGAGCTCGACGCCGGCTGCCTGCCCCTGGTCGGCTCCGGCGACTGCGGCGGGAGTGACCGGAGCGAAATCCCTCCGGCGTCCAAGCCGCCCGCCGGAACGGACCGTTCCACGCCTTCGCCTCCCCCTTCGGCCCCCCCGGACGTCCGGCCGGGCGAGACCGGGGAGGCCCCCTCAGATGGGCTCGCGCCGGAAGAGGAGTCCCTTCCCCCGGGCGGCGCCGGAGCGGGCCTGCCCGTGGACCGTGCCACACCCCAGGCCCGCGTGCCCGAACCGCCCTCCGCGGACGTGGAGGCGCCGCCGGTGGTGACGCTGTGGCCGGGCCTGCCGCTGCCGTCGCTGGCCGGAGACCCGCGGGCGCGCACCGCCGTGCCGAGCAAGCCCTACGACGTCGTCGGCACCGTGCTGACCGCGGTGCTGCTGGCTTCGGCGATCCTCGCGGCCCGCATCGTGCAGTCGCGCCGGGACGCCGACGCGCCCCGGTCGATGCCGTTCGACGGCATGCGTCCCTCCGACGCCGGCCGCCACCGCCTGGCCTGAGCCGGCGGGGCGGCCTTGAGGCCAGAGACAGCGGTGAGGGCGAAGACAGCGGTGAGGGCGGAGCCGGTCAGGCGCCGATGGCGTGGACTCCGCCGTCCACGTGGACGATCTCGCCGGTGGTGGCGGGGAACCAGTCGGACAGCAGGGAGACGCAGGCCTTGGCGGCGGGCACCGGGTCGGTGAGGTCCCACCCGAGGGGCGCCTTGGCCGGCCAGCTCTCTTCGAACTCGGTGAAGCCGGGGATGCTCTTGGCGGCCATGGTGCGCAGCGGCCCGGCCGCCACCAGGTTCACCCGGATGCCGTGCTTGCCGAGGTCGCGGGCCAGATAGCGCGAGCAGGACTCGAGGCCGGCCTTGGCCACGCCCATCCAGTCGTAGACCGGCCACGCCTTGGTGGCGTCGAAGTCGAGGCCGACGACCGAGCCGCCCTCCTTCATCAGGGGCAGGCAGGCGACCGCCAGCGACTTGAAGGAGTAGGTGGAGATGTGCACGGCCGTGGCCACGTCCTCCCAGGACGTGTTGAGGAAGTTGCCGCCGAGGGCCGTCTGCGGCGCGAAGCCGATCGAGTGGACCACGCCGTCCAGGCCGTCGAGGTGCTCGCCGACGCGGTCGGCCAGGGTGTCGAGCTGCTCGGTGTTCTGCACGTCGAGCTCGATCACCGGCGGGGGCTCGGGAAGGCGCTTGGCGATGCGCTCGACCAGGCTCAGGCGGCCGAAGCCGGTGAGCACGATGGTGGCGCCCTCCTGCTGGGCCAGCTTGGCGACCGAGAAGGCGATGGAGGCGTCGGTGAGCACGCCGGTGACGAGCAGCCGCTTGCCGTCGAGGATTCCCATGTCAGTGCCCCATTCCAAGACCGCCGTCGACCGGGACGACGGCCCCGGTGATGTAGGCGGCGTCCTCGCTGACCAGGAACCTGACCACCCTTGCGATGTCGGCACTGGTCGCGGCCCTGCCGAGCGGGATGTTGCGCAGTATGGCGTCCTGCTGCTCGGCGTCCAGGGCGGCCGTCATGTCGGTCTCGACGAAGCCCGGAGCCACGACGTTGACGGTGATGCCGCGCGACCCGAGCTCGCGCGCCAGCGAGCGGCCGAAGCCGATCAGGCCGGCCTTGGAGGCCGCGTAGTTGGTCTGGCCGGCCGAGCCGAGCATGGCCACGACCGAGGACATGAGCACGATGCGCCCGCGGCGCATGCGCAGCATGCCGCGGCTCGCCCGCTTGGCGACGCGGTAGGCGCCGGTGAGGTTGGTGTCGATGACGTCGGCGAAGGCGTCTTCCTTCATCAGCGGCAGCAAGGTGTCCCTGGTGACGCCGGCGTTGGCCACCACGATCTCGACGGGGCCGTGCTCGGCCTCTGCTTTGGAGAAGGCCACGTCGACGTCTTCGGAGCTGGTGACGTCACACTTCACACCGAACAGGCCCTCGGGGGGCTCTCCTGAGCGGTAGGTGACGGCGACGGCGTCACCGGCGGCGGCCAGCTCGCGGGCGATCGAAAGGCCGATCCCGCGGTTGCCGCCGGTTACGAGTACTGATCGAGGCATGGGCACGACGCTATCGCCTACTCGCAGGTAAACCCATATCCGCGCCATACAAGATCACGCGGCTAGGATCGTGGACATGCGCCAGATCGATCCCGACTTCCTCGCCCTTCCGCTCAGGCGGCTGGCGGACGCGGCCCTGCAGCGCGCCCGAGAACTGGGCGCCGAACACGCCGACTTCCGGCTCGAACGCGTGCGCGGCGAGACGCTGAGCCTTTTCGACGCCCGTCTCGAAGGCTCCATGGACGCCGACGACCTCGGCTACGCCGTCCGGGTCATCCGCGAGGGCACCTGGGGCTTCGCCGCGGGCATCGAGCTGACCCCCGAGGCGGCCGCCGGCGTCGCCGAGCAGGCCGTGAAGGTCGCGCGGGTCGCCGCCGCCGTCAACCGCGAGCCCGTCGAACTCGCCGCCGAGCCGGTGCACGACCAGGTCACGTGGGTGTCGCCCTACGACGTCGACCCCTTCTCCGTGCCGATGAAGGACAAGGCCGCCCTGCTCGCCGACTGGTCGGCCGGCCTGCTGAAGGACCCGCGCGTCGACCATGTCTCCGCCTCGCTGATGCAGGTCAAGGAGCAGAAGTTCTACGCCGACACCGCGGGCACGCAGGCCACCCAGCAGCGGGTGCGCATCCACCCGGTGCTCACCGTGATGCGGGCGGCCGATGGCCGCTTCGACGACATGCGCACGCTGGCCCCGCCCGCCGGCCGCGGCTACGAGTACCTCACCGGCACCGGCTGGGACTTCCCCGCCGAGCTCGTCACGCTGCCCGAGCTGCTGGAGGAGAAGCTCAAGGCGCCCTCGGTCGAGGCGGGCGTCTACGACCTGGTCATCCATCCCTCCAACCTGTGGCTGACCATCCACGAGTCCATCGGGCACGCCACCGAGCTCGACCGGGCGCTCGGCTACGAGGCGGCCTACGCGGGCACGAGCTTCGCCACCTTCGACCGGCTCGGCACGCTCGACTACGGCTCGCCGATCATGCACGTCACCGGCGACCGCACCGCCGAGCACGGCCTGGCCTCGATCGGCTACGACGACGACGGCGTGGCGACGCGCCAGTTCGACATCGTGCGGGGCGGCACGCTGGTGGGCTACCAGCTCGACCGGCGCATGGCGCTGCTGAAGGGCCTCGGCCCCTCCAACGGCTGCGCGTTCGCCGACTCCCCCGGGCACATGCCCATCCAGCGCATGGCCAACGTCTCCCTCCAGCCCGCCCTCGACGGCCCCTCGACCGACGAGCTGATCTCGCGGGTCGAGCGCGGCATCTACGTCATGGGCGACAAGAGCTGGTCGATCGACATGCAGCGGTACAACTTCCAGTTCACCGGCCAGCGGTTCTACCGCATCGAGGACGGCCGGCTCACCGGGCAGGTGCGCGACGTGGCCTACCAGGCCACCACCACCGACTTCTGGCGCTCGATGGAGGCCGTCGGCGGTCCCGCCACCTACGTCCTCGGGGGCGCCTTCAACTGCGGCAAGGGCCAGCCGGGTCAGGTGGCGCCCGTAAGCCACGGGTGTCCCTCGGCGCTGTTCCGCGGGGTAAAGATCCTCAACACCGTTCAGGAAGGTGGAAAGTGACTCCTCAGGAGACCGTCGAGCGTGCCCTTGCCCTCAGCAAGGCCGACGAATGCGTCGTGATCGTCGACGAGGGGTCCACCGCGAACCTCCGCTTCGCCGGCAACACCCTGACCACCAACGGCGTGGCCCGATCCTCCCGGCTCACCGTCATCTCGATCACCGGACGGGGCGCCGGCGTCGTCTCGCGGTCGGCGGTGCGTCCCGACCAGCTCGCCGACGTGGTGACCGCCGCCGACCTCGCCTCCCACGAGGCGCTCCCCGCCGAGGACGCCCGGCCGCTGGTCGCCGCGGCGCAGTCGGCGCACTGGGACCGCCCCGCCGAGTCGACCTCGATCGAGGTGTTCGAGCGGTTCGCGCCGGCGCTCGGCGAGGCGTTCGCCGGGGCGGAGGCCGCCGGCCGCAGGTTGTACGGGTTCGCCGAGCACATCGTCACCTCGACCTTCGTCGGCTCCTCCAGCGGGCTGCGGCTGCGCCATGACCAGCCGACGGGGCGTCTCGAACTCAACGCCAAGTCGCCCGACATGGCCCGCTCCGCCTGGACCGGCGTGGCCACCAGGGACTTCACCGACGTGGACGTCGCCTCGCTGGACGAGACGCTCGGGCGGCGCCTCGACTGGGCCAAGCGCCGCGTCGCCCTGCCTGCCGGGCGCTATGAGACGCTGATCCCGCCCACGGCGGTCGCCGACCTGATGATCTACCTGTACTGGTCGGCCGGGGCCAGGGACGCCGCCGACGGCCGCACGGTGTTCTCCAAGCCGGGTGGCGGCACCCGGGTCGGCGAGTCGCTGTCGGCCTCACCGGTGCGCCTGTACAGCGATCCCGCCGCCGGCGGCATCGAGTGCGCGCCGTTCGTGGTCGCCCACGCGAGCAGCCGCGAGCGTTCGGTCTTCGACAACGGGCTGCCGCTGTCGAGGACCGACTGGATCGGCGACGGCGCCCTGGCGGCGCTGCTGCAGACCCGGCACTCCGCCGAGCTCACCGGGCTGGCGGCGACTCCCGCGATCGACAACCTGATCATGGCGGGGCCAGAGGACGGGCGCTCGCTGGAGGAGATGATCGCCTCCACCGACCGCGGCCTGCTGCTGACCTGCCTGTGGTACATCCGCGAGGTGGACCCGCAGTCGCTGCTGCTGACGGGCCTCACCCGCGACGGCGTCTATCTCGTGGAGAACGGCGAGGTGGTCGGCGAGGTGAACAACTTCCGGTTCAACGAGAGCCCCGTCGACCTGCTGGGCCGACTCACCGAGATCGGCCGCGCGGGGCAGACCCTCCCCCGCGAGTGGAACGACTACTTCACCCGCACCGTCATGCCCCCGGTGCGGGTGCCCGACTTCAACATGTCGACGGTCAGTCAGGCCAGTTGAGCCGCCTCCCCCCGGTGCCGGGGCGCCCCGGCACCGGGAGCGTCGCCTGCCGTCAGGAATCCTCCAGGCGGAAGCCGACCTTCATCCCGACCTGGAAGTGGCTGATCTCTCCGTCCAAGATCTGGCCGCGCACCTCGGTCACCTCGAACCAGTCGAGGTGGCGCAGGGTCTGGGCCGCCCGGCGAACGCCGTTGCGGATCGCCTGGTCCACGCTCTCGGGCGACGTGCCGACGATCTCGGTCACGCGGTACGTACGATCGCTCATCGATGTCTCCTTAGCGTCGGCCTTGATCGTATGACGCCCGCCCGCCTCATGGCCGCCGTCGTCCCCGACGACTTCGCGGACTAACGTGGTTCTTGTGAGGTTTCGGCGCGGCCGCACGGTCGTACATGAGGTCACCAACGCGAGGCCCTCGCTGACGGCCGACATCGGTCGCCGGGAGAAGCGTTATTTCATCCAAATGGGCATTCGCACCATTTGTCTGATTCTCGCCGTAGTACTGGAGGTCCCCTGGCCCGTCCGGGCGCTTTTCGTCGCCGGGGCCATCTTCCTGCCGTACATCGCCGTCGTGGGCGCGAACCAGCCGGGCACCGGCGCGAGCAGCGCCTTTGACGAGGAACGACCTAACCAAACCGAGATACCACGGCACCGACGCGAGATCGGGTCGTGACAAACTCTTGACGCACCCCATGGGTTGTAGGTGTACGCTTTAAGCAAGCGCTCTGGTCCCCCGTCGGAGCGCTCGTGCCGGCGTTCCGGGCCCCCGTCGGAACGCCGATGAAGCGACGCCGGGTGGTTTGCCCCCGTAACCACCCGGCGTCGCCCATTTCCAGATATATTCGCCGGTCAAATGCGTCCGGCACTTCCCCCGGCGCGCGCGGCGCTCAACGGTCGCCGAGGGTCTCCTCCGTCGCCTGGCCCCAGTTCTCCGCCATCGCCGACAGGCGCTCGGCCGCCCGCGGCGGCGCGGTGCCCGCGCCCTGCGCCAGCCCGAGCAGGTAAGCCGTGAGCGGCGCGGCAGGACGGGCCACCCCATGGGCGACGTCCCTGGTCAGATCGAGGACGGCGTCCCTGTCGACCCGCTCGGGGTCGATGCCCAGCTCTTTGCAGACCAGCGCCGTCCACTCAGCGAGCACGTTCATGTGGTCCCCTTCGTGGTGAATCTTTCACGAAATCGCTTGCGTGCCTTCACGGGCGCTCACGATCGGCCGCCGCGTGAGGGCCGGACGACGGCTCGGCGACCCCGCGCGGCGTCAGCCGCCTGGCGTCCCGCACATCGTCGATCGTGTCGCAATCGAACCACGGAACCAGGCCGCCGTCGCCCACCGGGAGCGCGAGCCGCGCCGGGTCCAGCGGACCGAGCAGCCCGTACAGCGACCGCCCCCCATACCCGGCCAGGGCGCGCGACAGGGTCTCGGCGCGCCAGACGCCGGTGAGCCACTGCTCGCGGCCGCCGTCGTCGACGAGCACCGCCCCCCGCCGGCCCTGAGCGGCCGACAGCAGCGCCGTCACATGCTCGGGCAGCAGGAAGGGCAGGTCGGCGGCGAGCAGCGCCACCCAGGGCGCGCGCGACCGGGTCAGGCCCGCGCGCAGAGCCGGGACGGGGCCGCCGCCGGGCGGGTGCTCGCGGACGAACTCGGCACGGGGCAGCCCGGGACGGCGCGGGCCGACCACGATGAGCCGCCCGGCGCCGGGCACCGCGGCCACGACCCGCTCGACCAGGGTCAGGCCGCCGACGCTGACCCCTGGCTTGTCCTCGCCGCCGAGCCGGCGCGCCAGGCCTCCGGCCAGCACCACCGCGTCGTAGGGCGGCCCGGCCGGGGCCGCCGCGTCGCGGGAGGGCCCGGCGGGCTCGGCAGGGGCCACGGCGTCGCCGGGCGGCCCGGGCGGCGCTGCGCCCATCTCAGCCGCCGATGGCCGACATGGGGCGGGACGGCTGCAGGAAGCTCGGATCGTCGATGCCGTGCCCGGCGCGCTTGCCCCGCACCGCGGCGACCCATCGCCGCGCGATCTCATCGTCGGAGGCGCCCGAGCGCAGGGCGGCGCGCAGGTCGGACTCGTCGGTGGCGAACAGGCAGTTGCGGATCTGGCCGTCGGCCGTCAGCCGTACCCGGTCGCAGGCGCCGCAGAACGGGCGGGTCACCGAGCCGATGACGCCGACCTTCGCCGGCCCGCCGTCCACCAGGAACACCTCGGCCGGGGCGCTGCCGCGCCGCCCGGGGTCGTCGGGGGTCAGCGTGAACTCGGCGGACAGGGTGGCGAGGATCTCGTCGGCGGTCACCATGTTCTCGCGGCGCCAGCCGTGCTGGGCGTCCAGCGGCATCTGCTCGATGAAGCGCAACTCGTAGCCGTGGTCCAGGCAGTAGCGCAGCAGCCGCACGGCGTCGTGGTCGTTGACGTCCCGCATGAGGACGGAGTTGACCTTCACCGGGCGCAGGCCCGCCGCGTCGGCGGCGGCCAGGCCGTCGAGGACGTCGGGCAGCCGGTCGCGGTTGGTGAGCCTGGCGAACGCCTCGCGGTCGAGGGTGTCGAGAGAGACGTTGACGCGGTCGAGCCCGGCCTCGGCCAGCGGCCCTGCCAGGCGGGTCAGACCGATGCCGTTGGAGGTGATCGAGAGCTGGGGCCGGGGACGCAGGGCGGCGGTGCGCGCGACGATCTCGACGAGCTCACGCCGCAGGAGCGGTTCTCCCCCGGTGTAGCGGATCTCGGTGATGCCGAGCCGCTCGACGCCGATGGCCACCAGGCGGCAGATCTCGTCGGCGGTGAGGAGTTCGGGCTTGGGCAGCCAGTCGAGCCCCTCCGGCGGCATGCAGTACGTGCAGCGGAGGTTGCACTTGTCGGTCAGCGAGACCCTGAGGTCGGTGGCCACTCGCCCGAACGAGTCAACGAGCACCGGGGGGCCTCCTGAAGGTTTGCGCGCGTGAGTCGTCTGTGAAGCCGTCTGCCTACGGCGAAGGTGTATGACTTTCACAGTAGACGTCGCCTCCGACGAAACGGCCCAGCGCCCCGCGGCATTCCGCGCGTGCCCATCCGTTTCCGGCGGTCGCTCCACGGGGCCGGCTCCGCCAGGGCCCTCAAGACGCGGGCGGCGCCCCGGTGCAGGGGGCGCCGCCCGTCTCCGTTCCGGCGTGCCGGCCCGGGCTCGCCGGGCCCGCCGCCGGTCTTACTGGGCGCTGCCCGACCGGCGCTTGGTCCAGACGTCGAAGGCGACCGCGGCCAGCAGGACGATGCCCTTGACCAGCATCACGCGCTCGCTCGGCGCGCCGATCAGCGACATGCCGTTGTTGATCACACCCATGATCAGGCCACCGGTGATCGCGCCGATCACCTTGCCGACGCCGCCCTGGACGGCCGCGCCGCCGATGAAGGCCGCCGCGATGGCGTCCAGCTCGTAGGTGGTGCCTGCGGTGGGCCCCGCCTGGTTGAGGCGCCCGGCGAAGATGACGCCGGCCAGGGCCGACAGCACGCCCATGTTGACGAAGATCCAGAAGACCACCGACTTGACCTTGACGCCGGACAGCACCGCGGCCTGCAGGTTGCCGCCGATGGCGTAGATGCGGCGGCCGAACACCGCGCGGTTGGTCAGCATCGTGTAGCCGAGCACCAGGACCGCCAGCAGCACCAGCACCCAGGGCAGGTTCTTGAAACGGGCGAGCTGCACCACGATGGCGAGGACCACGACCGCCGCCGCGATGATCTTCAGCAGGAAGACCGGCATCGGGTCGACGCCCTGGTTGTAGCTCTGCCGCGCGGCGCGCGTGCGCCACTGGGACAGGGCCATGCCGCCGACCGCGATGACGCCGACGAGCAGGCTGAACAGGTCGGCGCCGCCGAGCGCGCCGAGGCCGATGTTGCCCAGATAGCCGTCGGTGAATCCGTTGGCCAGCGTGCGCACCTGGTCGGGGAAGGGGCCGATGCCCTGGTTGCCCAGCACCGTCAGGGTGAGCGCGCGGAACAGCAGCATGCCGGCCAGGGTCACGATGAACGCCGGGATGCCGAAGTAGGCGATCCAGTAACCCTGCCAGGCGCCGATGAGGGCGCCGGCGACGAGGGTGAGCAGAACGGCGAGCGGCCAGGGGACCGAGTAGTTCACCATCAGCACCGCCGCGATGGCGCCGGTCACGCCGACCACCGACCCCACCGACAGGTCGATGTGCCCGGCGATGATGATGATGATCATGCCGATGGCGAGGATGAGGATGTAGGAGTTCTGGACGATGACGTTGGAGATGTTCTGCGGCTCCAGCAGGGCGCCATCGGTCAGCACCGCGAACAGCACGACGATCAGCGCGAAGGCGATGTAGATGCCGCTCTGCCGGATGTTGAGCGAGATGCCGAACAGCGACGTGCGCCCAGGCGGCTGCGCGGGTCCGGCGTCATTTCCGCCCGGGGCCACATCGGCGCCGGCAGGGGAGATGCTGGTCATCGGATCTGCTCCTGTCCCTTCATCATGTAGTGCATCAGGCGTTCCTGGGTCGCGTCCTCGCGCGCGACCTCGCCGGTGATGCGGCCTTCCGAGAGCGTGTAGATCCGATCGCACAGACCTAGCAGTTCGGGCAGTTCAGAGGATATGACCAGGATCGCCTTGCCCTGGTCGGCCAGGCGGTTGATGATCGAGTAGATCTCGTACTTGGCGCCCACGTCGATGCCCCGGGTGGGCTCGTCCAGGATGAGCACGTCGGCGTCAGTGAAGATCCACTTGGAGAGGACCACCTTCTGCTGGTTGCCGCCGCTGAGCTTGCCGGTGATGCTCAGCACGCTGGGCGCCTTGATGTTCATGCTCGCGCGGAAGTCCTCGGCGACCCGGAACTCCTCGTGGTCGTTGATCCATCCGCGCTGGGCCAGCCTGGGCAGGTCCGCGGCGGAGATGTTGCGCTTGATGTCGTCGATGAGGTTGAGGCCGTAGCGCTTGCGGTCCTCGGTGGCGTAGGCGATGCCGTGCTTGATGGCGTCGCGCACCGAGCGGATCTCGACGAGCTTGCCGTCGCGGAAGACGCGCCCGGAGATGTCGGTGCCGTAGGAGCGGCCGAACACGCTCATGGCCAGTTCGGTGCGCCCCGCGCCCATCAGGCCGGCCAGGCCGACGATCTCGCCGCGCCGCAGCGTCATGTTCGCGCCGGAGACGACCTTGCGCCCGCGCTGCGTGGGGCTGTAGACCGTCCAGTCCTCGATGCGCAGCGCCTCCTCGCCGATGTGGGGCTCGTGCGGCGGGAAGCGGCTCTCCAGGTCGCGGCCGACCATGCCCGAGATGATGCGGTCCTCGGTGACATGATCGGTCTTCATGCCCATGGTCTCGATCGTGCGGCCGTCGCGCAGGATGGTGATCGAGTCGGCGATCGCGATGACCTCGTTGAGCTTGTGCGAGATGATCACGCAGGTGATGCCCTCGTCGCGCAGCCCGCGCAGCAGGTCCAGCAGGTGCGCGGAGTCCTCGTCGTTCAGCGCGGCGGTCGGCTCGTCCAGGATCAGCAGCCGCACCTTCTTGGAGAGCGCCTTGGCGATCTCGACGAGCTGCTGCTTGCCCACGCCGATGTCGGCGACCGGGGTCACCGGGTTCTCGTCCAGACCCACCCGCTGGAGCAGCTGGCCGGCCTCGTGGTTGGTGCGGTTCCAGTCGATGAGGCCGCGCTTGGCGCGCTCATTGCCCAGGAAGATGTTCTCGGCGATCGAGAGCTGCGGGCTCAGCGCGAGCTCCTGGTGAATGATCACGATGCCGCGGTGCTCGCTGTCGCGGATGCTCGCGAAGCGGCACGGCTCGCCGTCGAAGAGGATCTCACCGTCGTAGGTGCCGTGGGGGTACACGCCCGACAGCACCTTCATCAGCGTCGACTTGCCCGCGCCGTTCTCTCCGCAGATCGCGTGGATCTCGCCTCGGCGGACGGACAGGTTGACGTCCTGGAGCGCCTTGACTCCGGGGAACGTCTTGGTGATTCCACGCATCCGCAGGATGTCGTCGGTCATGTCGTTTCCGTCTCTCAGGGAATGTCACGGCGTGGTGCGGCGCCGTGGACACGGCGCCGCACCGCGTGGATCAGCCCAGCTGCGCCTGCGTGTAGTAACCGCTGTCGACCACGATCTTCTGGTAGTTCGTCTTGTCGACGATCACCGGGTCGAGCAGGTACGAGGGGACGACCTTGTTGCCGTTGTCGTAGTCCTTGGTGTTGTTCACCTCGGGCTTGCCGCCCTTGAGCACGGCGTCGGCCATCTTGACGGTGATCTCCGCGAGCTGGCGGGTGTCCTTGTAGATCGTGGAGTACTGCTCACCGGCGATGATGGACTTCACCGAGGCGAGCTCGGCGTCCTGGCCGGTCACGATCGGGTACGGCTGGCCGGAGGTGCCGTAGCCGTTGCTCTTCAGCGCCGACAGGATGCCGATCGACAGGCCGTCGTAGGGGGACAGGACGCCGTCGACCTTCTTGCCGCCGCTGTAGGTCTTGGTGAGCAGGTCCTCCATGCGCTTCTGCGCGGTGGCGGGGTCCCAGCGCAGGATGGCGACGGTCTTGAAGTCGGTCTGGCCGCTCTGGACCTTCAGGGTGCCCTTGTCGATGTAGGGCTGGAGCACCGACATCGCGCCGTTGAAGAAGAACGTGGCGTTGTTGTCGTCCGGCGAACCGGCGAACAGCTCGACGTTGAAGGGGCCCTTGGCGTCGCCCTCGCCGCCGTCGGCGGTCTTGAGCTTCAGGCCGACCAGCAGCGAGGTGGCCTGCTGCACTCCGACCTTGAAGTTGTCGAAGGTGGCGTAGTAGTCGACGTTCGGGCTGTTGCGGATCAGCCGGTCGTAGGCGATGACCGGAATGTGCTTGTCGGCCGCCTGCTGGAGCTGGGTGGTGATGGCCGTGCCGTCGATCGAGGCGATGACCAGGAGCTTGGCGCCCTTGGTGATCTGGTTCTCGATCTGGTTGACCTGGGTGGGGATGTCGTTCTCGGCGTACTGGAGGTCGACCTTGTAGCCGAGCTTCTCAAGGCTCGCCTTGACGTTGTCGCCGTCGTGGATCCAGCGCTCGGAGGACTTGGTCGGCATCGTGACGCCCACGAGCGCGCCGCTGTTGTCCGCGGCGGCGCCGGAGGAGGGCGCCTGAGCGTCGACGGTCTTCTGGCTGGAGCCGCAGGCGGTCAGCGCCGCGGCCAGCGCGAAGGTGGATGCCACCGTCGCCATTCTTGCGAATCTCATCGTTCTACTCCTTGCGAGTGGGGGTCCCGATGCGTGCGGGGTGGAATCCTGCCGGGCCCCGTCTGCGGGGCCCGTTGCGCGTCGCGGACTGATCGGCCGTGGCGGAGCGGCCGGCCGTCCGCGCGCACGCCCCCACGAGGGGGGTGGGAGCGGCGGGGCGGACGCGTTGCCGGCGCCCTGGGGCATCCGGCCTGCGCCGGACGACCCGGAGCGCGCACACGCCGGCGTTACCTCTCTGCCCGCGCGGGCGCGGGCAGAGAGCCTCGGTGGTGGACCGGGGCCATGGTATGGCCGGCTGGCATGTGCGGTGACCTCCCGGATCATGATCAGGCGGGCTGGCGGCACGCGCCTGAGCGGTTAGTGTTATCGCTAACAATTGGGCTGTCAATAGGTATCGATAACGTCGCTGTAACAAGAGCGAAACCCTTGTTGACCAGCGCGGTTTCCCCCCGCGGTTCCCCTGCGAGCGAAGGGCGGGGCGGGCGCCGGACGAAGCCCGCTCCCCGCGCGGCCCTGCAGGCGGATGTGCCCGCGTGAGTTCACGTCACCCCTGGCAGGGGCGGCGCCATCGAGTCGCGGATGACCGCGCGCCCGGCGTGCCGGCCCGGCGCGCGAGCGCCCGTCACGGCCGTCCGAGGCGTGAACCGGGGCCGGCCACCCCCGGAGGGGCCAGGGCGGGCGAAGCGCGCATCAGTAAACGCCCTGGCAGCCAGGACGTCAACATGATGTTAACCACCTGTTTCGGCGTAACCGGACCGTGACCTAAATCGTCTTGACGGATCCCGTTGTTAGCGTTCACAGTCGAGCCCAGGCGTGGCAGGCGTGCCGGCTCTCCCGCCCATGGAGGAATCGGCGTGCCCGTTCCGCAGCCTTTGGGTACGGCTCGGCAAGCACGACCTACGACATCAACCTGAGAGTGAATGTGAGCGATAACAACAGTCGCTATGTGGTCGGCGTTGACTTCGGCACGCTGTCGGGCCGCGCCGTCGTGGTGCGGGTGGACGACGGCGCCGAACTCGGCTCGGCGGTCCACGAGTACGCCGATCGGGTCATCGAGGAGGCACTGCCCGGCAGTGGCGTCCGTCTCGGCCCCGACTGGGCGCTGCAGTCCCCCAGGGACTGGCTGGACGTGCTGCGCGTCGCGGTCCCGAAGGCCCTCGCCGTCGCCGGGGTGCCCGCCTCGCGCGTCATCGGCATCGGCACCGACTTCACGGCCTGCACCGTCCTCCCGGCCACCGCCGACGGCACGCCGCTGAGCGAGCTGCTCCCCGACCGGCCGCACGCGTGGCCGAAGCTGTGGAAGCACCACGCCGCCCAGTCGCACGCCGACCGGATCAACGCCCTGGCCGCCGAGCGCGGCGAGCCCTGGCTGCCGCGCTACGGCGGCAAGATCTCCTCCGAGTGGCAGTTCGCCAAGGGCCTGCAGGTCCTGGAAGAGGACCCGGAGGTCTACGATCTGGCCGAGCGCTGGATCGAGGCCGCCGACTGGATCATCTGGCAGCTCACCGGGGTCGAGACCCGCAACACCTGCACCGCCGGCTACAAGGGCGTCTACCAGGACGGCGGTTACCCCTCCGCCGACTTCCTCGCGGCCCTGAACCCGCGCTTCGCCGGCTTCACCGCCAAGCTCGGCGGCGAGCCCTCCCCCCTCGGCGGCCTGGCCGGCCGGCTGACGGCCGGCGCGGCGGAGCTCACCAAGCTGCCCGAGGGCATCGCCGTCGCGGTGGGCAACGTCGACGCCCACGTCACCGCGGCCGCCGCCGACGCCGTCCGTCCCGGGCAGATGGTCGCCATCATGGGCACCTCCACCTGTCACGTCATGCCCTCCGACCAGCTGGCCGAGGTGCCCGGCATGTGCGGCGTCGTCCGCGACGGCATCGTGCCCGGCCTGTGGGGGTATGAGGCCGGGCAGTCGGCCGTCGGGGACATCTTCGCCTGGTTCATCGAGACCTCGGTCCCCGCCGCCTACAGCGAGCGGGCCGCCGAGCTCGGGGTGAGCGTCCACGAGCACCTGACCTCCCTGGCCGCCGCGCAGGAGGTCGGCGCGCACGGCCTGGTCGCGCTCGACTGGCACAACGGCAACCGTTCGGTGCTGGTGGACCACAACCTGTCGGCGGTGATCGCCGGGCAGACGCTCGCCACCCGGCCCGAGGACGTTTACCGGGCGCTCATCGAGGCGACCGCCTTCGGAGCCCGGGTCATCGTGGAAACTTTCGAGAAGTCGGGCGTTCCCGTGGAGGAGTTCGTCGTCGCGGGCGGCCTGCTGAAGAACCCCTTCCTGATGCAGGTCTACGCCGACGTTCTGCGCCGCCCGCTCTCGGTCATCGGCTCTGAGCAGGGGCCCGCGCTCGGATCGGCCATCCACGCGGCCGTCGCCGCGGGCGCCTACGACGACATCACCGGGGCCGCCGCGGCGATGGGCAAGCGTACACAGGCCGCGTACGAGCCTGACGCCGCTCGCGCCGACGCCTACGATCGGCTCTACGCCGAGTACCGCCTGCTGCACGACCACTTCGCCGACGGGGAGCTGTTGCACCGGCTCCGCGCGATCAGGAACGAGGCCGGGGCATGATGCTGCCAGAGCTGCGCGAGACGGTCAGCCGCCTGCACGCCGAACTGGTGCGCTACAACCTCGTCGCCTGGACCGCGGGCAACGTCTCGGGACGGGCCCCCGGCGGCGAGCTGTTCGTCATCAAGCCGAGCGGCGTGTCCTACGACGAGCTGACCCCCGAGTCGATGGTCGTGTGCGACCTGGACGGCAACCTGGTCGAGGGCGACTACGCCCCCTCCAGCGACACCGCCGCGCACGCCTACACCTACCGCAGCATGCCCGAGGTGAACGGCGTGGTGCACACCCACTCCACCTACGCCTCCGCCTGGGCGGCGCGCGGCGAGCCGATCCCGTGCGTGCTCACCGCGATGGCCGACGAGTTCGGCGGCGAGATCCCCGTGGGGCCGTTCGCCCTCATCGGCGGCGACGACATCGGCAAGGGCATCGTCGCCACGCTGTCGGGGCACCGCTCCCCCGCGGTGCTCATGCAGAACCACGGCGTGTTCAGCATCGGCGACTCGGCGAAGGCGGCGGTGAAGGCCGCGGTGATGTGCGAGGACGTCGCCCGCACCGTTCACGTCGCGCGTCAGCTCGGCGAGCCGCTGCCGATCCCCCAGGCCGACATCGACCGCTTGTACGACCGCTACCAGAACGTTTATGGGCAGAGGAGTCCCCTGTGAAACTGTGGTTCCTGACCGGCAGCCAGGGCCTGTACGGCGATGAGACGCTGGCGCAGGTGGCCGGGCAGTCCCAGGAGATCGCCGGCGCCCTCGGCCGCGCGCTGCCCTTCGAGGTGGTCTGGCTGCCGGTGCTCACCGACGCCGCCGCCATCCGCAAGGTCTGCCTGGAGGCGAGCGCCGACGACGAGTGCGGCGGCGTCATCGCCTGGATGCACACCTTCTCCCCCGCCAAGATGTGGATCGCCGGGCTGGACGCCCTGCGCAAGCCGCTGCTGCACCTGCACACGCAGGCCAACGTCGAGCTGCCGTGGAGTTCCATCGACATGGACTTCATGAACCTCAACCAGGCCGCGCACGGCGACCGCGAGTTCGGCTACATCCAGTCCCGGCTGGGCGTGCCGCGCAAGACCGTGGCCGGGCACGTCAGCGACCCTGCGGTCGTGGCGCGCATCGCCGCCTGGGCGCGGGCCGCGGCGGGACGCGCCGAGGTCGGCTCGCTCAAGCTGGCGAGGTTCGGCGACAACATGCGCGACGTCGCGGTCACCGAGGGCGACAAGGTCGAGGCGCAGCTGCGGTTCGGCGTCTCGGTGAACACCTACGGCGTCAACGACCTGGTCGAGGCGGTGGGCGCGGCCGCGGACTCCGACGTGACGGCGCTGGTCAAGGAGTACGAGGACGGCTACCACGTAGCTCCCGAGCTGCGGTCGGGCGGCGAGCGGCACGAGTCGCTGCGCTACGCGGCGCGCATCGAGCTCGGCCTGCGCGGTTTCCTGCAGGACGGCGGCTTCAAGGCGTTCACCACCAACTTCGAGGACCTCGGCGGCCTGCGGCAGCTCCCCGGCCTGGCCGTGCAGCGGCTGATGGCCGACGGCTACGGGTTCGGCGGCGAGGGCGACTGGAAGACCTCGGTGCTGCTGCGCACGCTGAAGGTCATGTCGGAGGGCCTCACGGGCGGCACGTCGTTCATGGAGGACTACACCTACCACCTGACGCCGGGCGAGGAGGCCATCCTCGGCGCCCACATGCTGGAGGTCTGCCCGACCATCGCCTCCGGCACGCCCTCGTGCGAGATCCACCCGCTGAGCATCGGCGGACGCGAGGACCCGGTGCGGCTGGTGTTCGACGCCCAGCCCGGGCCCGCGGTCGTGGTGGGCCTGGCCGACATGGGCGAGCGGTTCCGGCTGGTGGCCAACGAGATCGACGTCATCGCGCCCGCCGAGCCGCTCCCCCGGCTGCCGGTGGCGCGGGCCGTCTGGAAGCCGCGCCCCGACATGCGCACCTCGGCGGAGTCGTGGCTGACGGCCGGCGCCCCTCACCACACGGTGCTGTCGGCGGCGGTGGGCACCGAGGAGCTGACCGACTTCGCCGACATGCTCGGGGTGGAACTGCTGGTCATCGACGCCGACACCACTCCGCGCCAGTTCGCCAAGGAACTGCGCTGGAACCAGGCGTACTACCGCCTGGCGCAGGGTTTCTGACCCGCTCCCGCCCGGCCGCGCGACCGGCGGCGGCGCTCCGTCCTCCCTCGCGGAGAGGGCGGGGCGGCGCCGCCGTCACCTCCCGCGGCCCGGCGGCTCACCGTTTCCCGCCCCTTCGCGGTGACCGGCCGGCGCACCGGCGGGAAAAGCGAGTGCGTCAATTGGAAAACGCCCTTTACAAAGGCGTTGTTAACGTTAACAATTGACCCACCCCAGCGTGGGCCGGAGTGTCCGCGAGGAAGGAGGCGTGGCCGCAGTCATGGCTCGCAACATGCATCGCTCCCCTGTCATGGCGGATGTGGCACGGCTCGCCGGTGTGTCCCACCAGACCGTATCCCGGGTTCTCAACGATCACCCTAACGTGCGCCAGGAAACGCGCGAAAGAGTGCTCGCCGCCATCGAAGGCCTCGGCTACCGCCGCAATTCGACCGCCCGCGCACTGGTGACCCGGCAGACCAACACCCTCGGCGTGGTCGCCTTCGACACGACGCTGTACGGCCCGGCCAGCACGCTCTACGGTCTTGAGCGGGCCGCCCGCGAGGCCGGCTACTTCGTGAGCATCGTCAGCCTGCGCGAGCTCACCCGCGACGACCTCGCCGAGGCGCTCGACCACCTCGCCCGCCAGCAGGTGGACGGGCTCGTGGTCATCGTCCCGCAGAGCGCGATCGCGGTGGCGCTGGCCGAGATGCCGCAGCCCGTCCCCGTGGTGACGGTGGAGGGGGACGCCGGCGTCGGCCTGCCCGTGGTGAACGTCGACCAGCGCAAAGGCGGCGCGCTCGTCACCGAGCACCTGCTGCGGCTCGGCCACCGCACGGTCTGGCACGTCTCTGGGCCGCCGGACTGGCTGGAGTCCCAGGGCCGCACCCAAGGCTGGCGCGAAACCCTGCTGGCCGCCGGGGCCCCCATCCCCGAGCCGCTGTCGGGCGACTGGAGCCCCCGCTCGGGTTACCGCTGCGGGCAGCTGCTCGCCGGGGTGCCCGACCTGACGGCCGTCTTCGTGGGCAACGACCAGATGGCCCTCGGGGTCATGCGGGCACTGGACGAGGCGCGCGTCCGCGTCCCCGACGACGTCAGCGTCGTCGGCTTCGACGACGTGCCCGAGTCGGAGTTCTTCACCCCGCCCCTCACCACCGTGTCCCAGGACTTCTCCGAGGTCGGCCGCAAGGCGATCGAGCTGCTGCTCGACGCCCTGTCCGAGGAGGACGTCCATCCGGCGCCGCGGCCCTCCGACGGCGCCTTCCCCGGCCCTGCCGCCGGGACGCCGGCTTCGCCCGCGCGCATCATCGTCCAGCCGCACCTGGTCGTCCGCCGCAGCTCCGGCCCGCCCAGGCGATCCTGATCCCGAGGGGAACCGCCGGGGAGCCGCGCCATCGGAGCGGCTCCCCGGCGGGCCGCTCCGGGGGCGTGTTCAGCCCTTGACGCAGATGATCTGACGCAGGTGGGCGACGACCTCGACCAGGTCGGTCTGGGCGGCCATGACCGACTCGATGTCCTTGTAGGCGCCCGGGATCTCGTCGAGCACCCCGGCGTCCTTGCGGCACTCGACCCCGCTGGTCTGCGCCGAAAGGTCGTCGAGCGTGAACGTCCGCTTGGCCTTGTTCCTGCTCATCTTGCGTCCGGCGCCGTGCGAGGCCGAGTTGAACGCCTTGGCGTTGCCCAGGCCCTTGACGATGTAGGTGCCCGTCGCCATCGACCCGGGGATGATGCCGAGCTCTCCCGCGCCGGCCCGGATGGCGCCCTTGCGCGTGACCAGCAGCTCCATCCCGTCGTAGGTCTCCTCCGCCGCGTAGTTGTGGTGGCAGGAGATGGTCGGGTCGAAGGTGATGCCGGCGAAGTGCTTGCGCAGCACGCCGCAGACCAGCGCCATCATGACCGCCCGGTTGCGGCGGGCGTAGTCCTGCGCCCAGAACAGATCACGCCGGTAGGCGTCCATCTTCACCGTCCCGGCCACGAACACCGCCAGGTCGCGGTCGGGCAGATCCTGGTTGTGCGGCAGCTTGCGCGCCTGCTCGATGTGATGCTCGGCCAGCTCCTTGCCGATGTTGCGCGACCCGGAGTGCAGCACCACCCACACCACGCCTTCGTCGTCGGAGCACACCTCGAGGAAGTGGTTCCCGCCGCCCAGCGTGCCCATCTGCGCCTCGGCCCGCTGCCTCTTCGGCCGCACCGCCGGCGCCAGCTCCTCGAACCCCTGCCAGAAGCCTCCCCAGTCGGCCGTCGGGAACCCGTGCAGCCTGGCCGGGTCGACCGGACGCTTGTGCGCGTGGAACCCCACCGGGATCGCCTGCTCCAGCCGCGACCGCAGATACGGCAGGTTGTCCGGCAGATCCTCGGCCTTCAACGAGGTCCGCACCGCGCTCATCCCGCACCCGATGTCCACCCCGACCGCCGCGGGCGACACAGCGTCGCGCATCGCGATCACCGAGCCCACGGTGGCCCCCATGCCGTAATGCACGTCCGGCATCACGGCGACACCATGCGTCCACGGCAGATCGGCCACGTTGCGCAGCTGCCGCATCGCCTGCGACTCGACCTCGTCGGGCTCGGCCCACATCCGGATCGGCGCACGCCCGCCCGGCACCTTCTTGTACACCATCGCGTGTCGCCTCCTTCCGCCGAGATCCGCACCGACACCTCCAATGACGCCAGACCCGCACGCCGCCCGCAACCGATTTACGATCACGCCGACGGCGGCGTCATCATCGAGACACGAGTCCGCCGGGGCCCGCCCGGACCTGCTTCGACGGCTCGGGCGGACCCTGCGGACATGGGGCGCCTGCGGCGGCCGATGATCGCTCTGCCGGGACGTGTGGCGGGCGGTCTACACCGAGGAGGTGTCGCGCTCGGTCAGCGTGAAGCCGAGCTGGCTGTACAGTTCCAGCTGGTCGAGGTACTCGCGGTGGGTCATGATCCTGCCGTTCTCGATATGGGCCGCGCACGAGGCGCGGACGGCGACGCGACGGCCGGTCCCTTCCAGGACGTGCCCGTCAGGCAGCAGGAACGGCCCGGTGTGGGTGCCGGTGAGCGTCCATTCCGTGATCGCGGGGTCGTGGTCGTCGCGGTCCTCCTCCAGCCACGCCGTCTGGCGGAAGTCGGCGAAGCCCGCGAAGAACTGCTCGTAGAACGAGGCGATCTCGTCCCATCCCTCGGCGATGCCCGCCGGCGTGACAAGGACGGCGTCCGGGTTGTAGCACTCGAGCACCCGGGGCAGGTCGTGAGCGTTGATCGCTTCGATGAGCCGGCGTACGATCTCCCGAGAAGTGGACATGACCATGGGCCTTCGCTGATGGGATGAGGTGGTGGGCCCGCACCGGGCCCTGGGCACGATCGGCTTGACGATCATGGTGTTCGGCCGCGCCGAGTCGCGTCGGGGCTTCGGCGGGATCCCTTTCACGCTAGCCAGCGCAGGGTCAGCCGCCGACTTCGCCGGCTTCCCATGTCCGCCACGGAACACGCGACGGTGTCCATGCCGCCCCGCGACAGCGTCAACCCGGGCAAAGAACGCGGCGGGCCGGCCGGCCTCGCGTCCGAAAGGGCGCGGGGATCACGTCCGCGCCGGCGGGTCCGGGGGCGGCGGAGGGGTCACGGGGCCGGCGATCGCGTGGGCGAGCCGGGCCGCCACCTCGGCGGTCAGGGGCGAGCGGGCGAGCAGGAGCCGGTACCACATCAGCCCGTAGATCTGGTCCATCATCAGCTCCAGGTCCGTCCCGGCGGGCAGCTCGCCGCGGTCCCGGCCGCGGGTCAGCAGAGCGCGGAGCCCGCCCCGGCGCGCGGTGACGAAGTCGCGCATTCCCTGGGCGGCCTCGGTGTCGCGCTGCGCCTCGGCCATGAGGCCGCGCAGCAGGGGGCCGGCGCGCTCGACGGCCTGGAAGGTGCCTGCGAGGAAGGCTTCCAGGTCGGCCGCCAGGGCGCCGGTGTCGGGGAGGGCCACCTCCTGCTGGGCGTGCTCGACCACCGCCTCCAGCAGCACCGCGCCCTTGGAGGGCCACCACCGGTAGATGGTGTGCTTGCTGACCCCGGCGGCCCGGGCGATGGCGTCGATCGAGACGGCCGCGCCGTCCGGGCCGGCGAGCAGATCGGCGGCGCAGCGCAGCACGGCCCGGCGCACCGCGGGATTGCGCCGGCGCCCCGTATGGGGCCGGGCGGGGGTGGGGTCGGCGGACATGATCCCATGCTATCCGTTTGACGGAACGATGAGTTCCGGCAATGCTTTTGCCGGAACTCATCGTTCCGTCAAACGCGGAGCAGGGGCGTCGCACGCATCCGGGGGGATCAGCGGACGACGGCCGATGACCGGCGTCCGGCCCAGGTCCCGTCCGGCATGCTCCGTCCGCATCACGCCGATCCCCCGGAGATCGACCGCAGACACGCAGAGGACACCATGGATCTGAACCTGCGCGGCAAGAGCGCGCTCATCACCGGCGCTTCGAAGGGCATCGGCGCCGCGACCGCCGAGGTGCTCGCCGAAGAGGGCTGCGAGGTGCACCTGGCCGCCCGCGGCGCTCCCGCGCTCGACGACCTCGCGCGCCACCTGCGGGCCGCCTACGGCGTCGGCGCGCACGCGCACCCGGTGGACCTGCGGCGACCGGCCGACCTCGCCCGCCTCGCCTCCGCCGTTCCCGACATCGACGTCCTGGTCAACAACGCCGGCGACATCCCCGGCGGCCCGCTCGACGCGGTCGGCGCGGCGGCCTGGCGGCACGGCTGGGAGCTCAAGGTCCTCGGCTACGTCGATCTGACCCGGCTCGTCTACGCGCGGATGAAGGCCCGCGGGCACGGGGTGATCGTCAACAACATCGGCGTCGCCGGCGAGCGGGTGGACCCCGCCTACATCGCCGGGAGCGCCGGCAACGCCGCCCTGATGGCCTTCACCCGGGCCCTCGGCGGCGCCAGCCTGGCCGACGGCGTCCGCGTCGTCGGCGTCAACCCCGGACCGGTGGCGACCGAACGCCTCCTCGCCCACGCGGGCCCCGGGGCGGGCGAGGAAGGCGCGCGCGCCGACCCGCTGGCCGCGCTCCCGCTCGGCCGTGCCGCGTCACCGCGCGAGGTCGCCGATCTCATCGCCTTCCTCGCCTCCGACCGGTCCGCCTACACCAGCGGGGCCGTCTTCACCGTCGACGGCGGCATGTCCGCCGCCAGGGGCTGACCGGCGCCGCCGCCGGGCCGCCCCCGCTCCTCGGCCCGCGCTACGCGCCGGGGCCGTCCACGGCGCGAAGGCGGATGGCGAGCTCGCCGAGATCGGCGATCGGGACGTCGCCGCCCAGGCCGCGGAGGGCGGCCACGGGAATGCCCGCCGCCCTGGCCGCCGCGACGCCGGGCGCGGAGTCCTCGACGACCAGGCATTCGCCGGGGACGACGCCGATCTCGGCCGCCGCCTTGAGGTAGCACTCGGGGTCGGGCTTGCTGACGGCGACGTCGTCCAGGCTCACCAGCAGCGGGGGCACGATGCCCGCGGCGGCCAGCCGTGCCCGGGCCAGCCGCCTGCCGGCCCCGGTGACGACGGCCCACGGGAGCCGGCGTGCGGCGAGGACGGCGAGGAGCTCGCCCGCGCCCGGCGCGGCCACCACGCCGTCGACGTCGGTGCACTCCAGGTCGAGCAGCGCCTCGGCCGAGCGCGCCAGTTCCGCTTCCGGCAGGTGAGGGAGCAGACGGCGGATCGTGCTCGGACCCGGATATCCGCGCAGGTCCGCCGTCAGCGCCTCCGCCGGGACGCCACTGGCGGCCGCCCACGCGCGCCAGGCGCGGTCCACGGCGCCGTCGGAGTCGACCAAGGTGCCGTCCATGTCGAGCAGGACGGCGCGGACACCGGCCAGGATGCTCATCGCGCCGCCTCCTCGCGGCCGCGGCCCACGCCCTTGAGCGCGATGAGCGCCCCGAGGGCCGCCAGGGTGACGGCGTTGGCGGCCACGACCGCCACATCGGCGACGGCGACGCCGTAGGTCAGCCACAGCCCTACGCCGGCGCTCAGCATGACCAGGTACGACCAGGCGAGGTCGTCCGTCGATCGGGTTCGCCATGAGCGGCGAAGCTGCGGCAGCCAGGATGCCGTGGTCAAGACTCCGGCGACCAGCCCGAGAGCGGTTGTCATCGCTTCTCCCTCGATTTTGTTCGTGATACGAGCATAAGCGGGGCGGGGAGTCCGGCACAATGCGTCTATGGAGGTCGGCGAAGTGGGGCGGGCGCGTGCCATACAGGTGCAGGGGATGCTCGCGGTGCTGCGGCACGTCCACGCCCATCCCGAGACGACCCGCGCCCAGCTCGCCCGCGACCTCGGCCTCAGCCGCAGCTCGGCGACCGAGATCGTCGCACGCCTGCACGCGCTGCGCCTGGTGGAGGAGGGCGACGCCGAGCCGACCGGCGCCCGCGGTCGCCCGACGCGCGTGGTGCACCGCCACGAGCTCGGGCCGGTGGTGGCGGTGGTGGACATCTCGCACGAGTCCTGGCGCCTGGCGGTCGCCCATCTCGGCGGCGGGCTGCGCCTCCTGCGCCGTGAACCCCACGGCCGGCCGCCGTCCCCCGATCAGGTCCTGGCCCAGGTCGCCACGGCACTCGGCGAGGTCCGCGAGCAGTACGGCGGAAGGCTGCGGGCGATCGGGATCTCCGTGCCGGGCACGATCAGCGACGGGCGGCTGGTGGCGGCCGCCACTCTCGGCTGGCGCGACGTCGACATGGCCCGGCGCCTGGCGCTCACCGCGCCGCCGCCCGTCGTGGTCGGCAACGACGCCACCATGGCCGGCGTCGCCGAGGCGCGCCGGGGGGCCGCGGCCGGCGCCGGCGTGACGCTCTCCCTGACCGTCGAGGTGGGCATCGGAGGGGTGCTGCTCGAACACGGACGCGCGACCACGGGCGCCACCGGCGCAGGCGGCGAGTTCGGGCACATGCCGTTCGGGGATCCCGCCCTCGAATGCCCGTGCGGGGCGCGCGGATGCTGGGACGTCGAGGTGGACGGGCGGGCCCTCGCCCGGCTCATGGGCGACCCGCCGCCGGCCGCCCCGCGCAGCGCCGCCGAAGCCGTCCTGCGGCGGGCCCGCGACGGCGACGCCGCCGCCCGCTCCGCGGCCGACCAGGTCGCCCGCAACCTCGGCCGAGGGGTCGCGGGCCTGGTCAACGCGCTGGACCCACACGTCGTGACGCTCTCCGGGCTGGCGGTGGCGATCATGGACGTCGCCGGGCCCTCGGTCCGCGCCGCCTACGAGAGCGGCCTGATGGCCTTCCGCCGCCCCGCCCCTCCCCCGCTGCTCCGTGCCCGGTTCCACGAGGACGGCAGCCTGCGCGGCGCGGCCGAGCTGGCCTTCGACGCCGTGCTCTGCGAGGCCGGTCTGCAGGAATGGCGACGAGCGACACGCCCCGCCACGGCGGGTCCCGCATGACGGAGAGGCGGGCCCACCGGCTCTGACCTGGCCCGGCCGGGAATGCATCGGGGTCACGGCGTGTCAAGGTTGGAGTGAACGCACCACGGCAAGCGCCGTTCCTCGGAGAGACCACGTGGGCGCGGCGGTTCGAGACGCCCCTGCGCGAGTTTCTGCGCACTGAGACCGGCAGCGCCGCCGTCCTGCTGGCCGCCACGCTGGCGGCGCTCGCCTGGGCGAACGCCCATCTGCCTTCCTACGAGGCGCTGTGGGGGACGACGCTGTCGGTGCGTCTCGGCGATCTCGGGATCTCCCAGGACCTTCGGCACTGGGTCAACAACGGGCTGATGACGCTGTTCTTCCTCGTCGTCGGGCTGGAGGCGCGGCGCGAGTTCGACATGGGCGAGCTGCGCGACCGGCGGCGGCTCCTGCTGCCGGTCGCGGCCGGCCTGGGCGGCATGCTCGTGCCCATCGGCGCCTATCTGCTCGTCAACGCGGGCGAGCCCTTGGCGCACGGCTGGGGCGCGGCGATGTCGACGGACACGGCGTTCGCCATGGGCATGCTGGCCCTGGTCGCCTCGCGCTTCCCCGCCCGCGCGCGGACCTACATCCTGACCGTCACCGTCGTCGACGACCTGGTCGCCCTCTGCGTCATAGCGATCTTCTACAGCGAGCACGTCCGGGTGCCGGCGCTGATGGCGGCGATCGCGATCTTCGCGGTGATGCTGCTGGTCAAGTACGTCATCGGCGTGCGCAAGGGCCTGGTGGTGGCGGTCTTCGGCGTGGCGGCCTGGGCGGCGCTGCAGGCGTCGGGGGTCGAGCCGGTGGTCATCGGCCTCGCCATGGGGCTGCTCACCTACGCCTCCCCGGCGACGCGCGGCGACCTGGAGCGCGCGAGCGACCTGTTCCGGCTGTTCCGCGAGCAGCCGACCGCCGAGCTGGCACGCTCGGCCAGCGCGGGGGTCGCCAAGGCCGTGTCGCCGAACCACCGGCTCCAGCAGCTGTACCACCCGTGGACCAGCTACGTGATCGTGCCGCTGTTCGCTCTCGCGAACGCCGGCATCCCGATCGACGGCGACTTCGTCGCGCGGGCGCTCACCTCGCCGATCACGCTGGGGATCATGGCGGCCTACATCCTCGGCAAACCGGTCGGCATCGTCGGGGCGACGTGGCTGGTCACCCGGCTGAGCCGGGGGCGGGTGCGTCCCCCGGTCGGCTGGGCGGCGGTCACGGGCGGCGGGACGATCGCCGGCATCGGCTTCACCGTCTCACTGCTGATCGCCACGCTCGCCTTCAGCGGGCCGCGGCTGGAGGAGGCCAAGTTCGGCATCCTGGCCGCGGCGCTGTGCGCGTCCGCCGTGACCTGGATCATCTCCCTGCTGACGTCCCGCCTGCCGTCCAGGGTGCGGGCGCGGGCGCTGCTCGGCACCGCCGAGAGCCTCATCGATCTGGCCTCCCCCGTCGACGACGACCGCGACCACCTGCGCGGCCCGCGCGACGCGCCGGTGACCGTGGTCGAGTACGGCGACTTCGAGTGCCCCTTCTGCGGTCTCGCCGAGCCGGTCGTGCGCGAACTGCTCGCCGGGCACGGCGACGTGCGGTACGTCTGGCGTCACCTGCCGCTGCACGACGTCCACCCCTGGGCGCAGCTCGCCGCCGAGGCCAGCGAGGCGGCCGCCTCCCAGGGGGCTTTCTGGGAGATGCACGACGTGCTCCTCGAGCATCAGGGCGAGCTGCGCCCGCGCCACCTGCTGGGCTACGCCGAGCGCATCGGGCTGGACCTCGCGCGCTTCCGCCGTGACCTCGAGGGGCACGCCGGCGCCGCGCGCATCGCCGAGGACGTCGACTCGGCCGACCTCAGCGGCGTGTCCGGCACCCCGACGTTCTTCGTCAACGGGCGGCGGCACCACGGCGCGTACGACATCACGACCCTGAGCGCCGCCGTCCGCGCGGCCCGGGCCCGGACGGCCCTGACATCGTGACCGGCTCCCGGACGGACCTGACATCGTGACCGGCCCCGGTCACCGCGCCTCCCGTGACCCGCGCCCCGTTCCGGGCCGGGCGAGCCACCGCGCGGGAGAGGCGCACCAGCGACCGCGCGGGCGATTTGCGCGGAAGTGACAAGCGGCGGGCGCGGCACCTGGCGCTACGTGCGTAGAAACGCGCACGCGCCGCGGATATAACCGGTATCCGTCCTTTTCCGCGTCAGCTGCCCGGCCTGGCTCCCCTCCCATGCCCGGCCGCTCGCGGCGGCATCCCTCCGCCGCGAGTCCAATGACGCCACCCCTCCGAGGTGACGGGAAGGCGCCGGTTCCGCATCGAGCGGGACCGGCGCCCTCCGTCGCCCGTCCGCGGTCCGAGACCCGGCGGCGCGAGCGCCGATCATGACGCCGCCGGGTGAGGCATGCTGAACTTAGCGCTGGGCACCAGAAGTGGTGTCCTCCACTTGAGCGAAGCGGGAATCTTATGACCCGAATTGCCGCCGTCCGCGGTGCCCTCCCTGCCAACCGCTACCCCCAAGCAGAGATCACGGACACCTTCGCCCGCATTTGCCTGCCCCCAGGCGCGGACCGGCGGCTGCTCGACCGGCTGCACGGCTCCGCCCGCGTCGGTCACCGCAACCTCGTCCTGCCCCTCGACCAGTACGCCAAGCTCGACGGGTTCGGGATGGCCAACGAGATCTTCATCGAGGCGGCCGTCGACCTGGGCGCCGAGGCGGTGGGAGCCGCGCTGGACGCCGCGGGCCTGACCCCGGCGGACGTGGACATGATCATGTTCACGTCGGTGACCGGCATCGCCGCTCCCTCGGTGGACGCCCGGCTGGCCGGGCGGCTGGGCCTGCGCCCCGACGTCAAACGGCTGCCCATCTTCGGCCTGGGCTGCGTCGCCGGGGCGGCGGGCATCGCCCGGCTGCACGACTACCTGCGCGGATGGCCTGAGCACGTGGCCGTGCTGCTCTCGGTCGAGCTGTGCTCGCTCACGCTCCAGCGCGGCGACTCCACACCGGTCAACCTGGTCGCCAGCGGCCTGTTCGGGGACGGCGCCGCCGCCGTGGTCGCCTGCGGCGCCGGCCGTGACGCGCCCTCCTCTCCCGCCGCGGCGGGCTCCGTCGCGGCCGGCGGCCTCGCCTGGCCCGGCGCCGTCCCGCCCGCCGGCCCCGCCGGCCCCGCCGGACCCGGCGAGGGCTCCGCCTCCGCCTTCGCCGGAGCCCGTCCCGGGCCCACGGTCGTCGCGACCCGCGGCCACCTGTACCCCGACTCCGAGGGTGTGATGGGGTGGGACGTCTCCGACAGCGGGTTCCGGGTCGTCCTGGACACCAGCGTCCCCGAGGTGGTGCGCACCTACCTGGCGGACGACGTGCACGGCTTCCTCGCCGACCACGGTCTCACGACGCGGGACGTGACGGCCTGGGTCTGCCATCCGGGCGGCCCCAAGGTGCTGCACGCCGTCGCCGAGACGCTCGACCTGCCCGACGGCGCCCTCGACCTGACCTGGCGCTCCCTCGCGGACGTCGGCAACCTGTCTTCCTCCTCGGTGCTGCACGTGCTGCGCGACACCCTCGCCCTGCGCCCGCCGCCACCGGGCACCCCCGGGCTGATGATCGCGATGGGCCCGGGCTTCTGCTCCGAGCTCGTCCTGCTGCGCTGGTAGGCGGGGTGCGCTCCGCTCTCCCTCCGCCCGCCGGGCCCGTCCCGCTTTCGCGCGAGTCATCGGCCTTGACACCTCTCGCCGCGGCGGCCGTGCCCGTATCGTTTCCAGGCATGTCGTCCTGGTACCTGCTGCTGGTCCTGCTCGTCGGCGTGGAGCGGCTCGCCGAACTGGTGGTCGCCCGGCGCAACGCCCGCTGGAGCCTCGCCCGCGGCGGGCGCGTCTTCGGGCGCGGCCACTATCCCTGGATGGTCGCCCTGCACACCGGCCTGCTCGCCGGCTGCCTGCTGGAGGTCGCCCTGGCGCACCGGCCGTTCGTGCCCGCCCTCGGCTGGCCGATGCTCGTCCTGGTCCTCGCCGCCCAGGGCCTGCGATGGTGGTGCATCACCGCGCTCGGGCCGCGGTGGAACACCGAGGTCCTCGTCGTGCCGGGGCTGCCGCTGGTCACCCGGGGGCCCTACAGGCTGCGATGGCTGCGCCACCCCAACTACGTGGCGGTGGCCGTCGAGGGCGCGGCGCTGCCGCTGGTCCACGGCGCGTGGGTGACGGCCGCGGTCTTCACCGTGCTCAACGCCGCGCTGATGGTCGTGCGCATCCGCACCGAGGAGACCGCGCTGAGCTGGGCGGTCCATCAGCCGGGTGAGCGGGTGTGATCGACGTCCTGGTCGCGGGGGGCGGGCCCACCGGACTGGCCGCCGCCATCAACGCGGCCCTGGCCGGCATGGAGGTCGTGGTGGTCGAGCCGCGGCCCACGCCGGTGGACAAGGCGTGCGGCGAGGGCCTGATGCCCGCCGGCGTGGCCGCGCTGCGGGCCCTCGGCGTGGAGGTGACCGGACGGCCGCTGCGCGGCATCCGCTACCTCGACGCGCGGCGCCAGGCGGAGGCGCCGTTCCGGCACGGTCCGGGCCTCGGCGTGCGCCGCACCGGCCTGCACGCCGCGCTGGCCGAACGGGCCGCCGAGGTGGGGGTCAAGATCGTCCGCGGGCGGGTGGAGGGGGTGCGCCAGCACCCCGGCTGGGTCGAGGCGGCCGGGATGCGCGCCCGCTGGCTGGTCGCCGCCGACGGCCTGCACTCGCCGCTGCGCCGCGCGCTCGGCCTGGAGCTGCCCCCGGGACGGGCACCGCGCCGGTACGGGCTGCGCCGCCACTTCAACGTCGCCCCGTGGACGGACTTCGTCGAGGTGCACTGGGCGGCGCGCGGCGAGGCGTACGTGACGCCGGTGGCGGACGACCTGGTCGGAGTCGCGGTGCTCAGCCGCGAGCGGCGCGGCTACGACGAGCACCTCGCCGAGTTCCCGGCCCTGCTGGACCGCCTGCGGGGCCCGTCGGCGACCTCGGTGCGCGGCGGGGGCCCGCTGCGGCAGCGCGCCCGCGCCCGCGTGGCCGGGCGGGTGCTTCTGGCCGGGGACGCCGCCGGCTACGTGGACGCGCTCACCGGCGAGGGCGTCTCGCTGGGCCTGCTGTCCGCGCGCGCCCTGATCGGCTGCCTGCGTGCCGGGCGGCCGGAGGCCTACGAGGGGGCGTGGCGGCGGCTGTCGCTGCGCCACCGGCTGCTGACGGGCGCGCTGCTGGCCGCCCGGCGGCATCCGCTGCCCGCCGGGCTGATCGTCCCCGCCGCCCACCGCCTGCCCGCCGTCTTCACCGCCGCCGTCAACGCCCTGGCATGACTCCGCCGTCCCCGGCCCGGGGCTCCGGACGACCCGGTTCCGGACGCCCGGTCCCGGACGGGACCGGAGCCCAGGACGGCTTCGAGCCCAGGACGGCACCGGTCCGGGCGGTCCGGTGAGACGGGGCGTGGGTCCGGGGCGGCGGGCCGACGGCGAACGGCGGTGGGTCCCGGGGGGGCGGGTCAGCGCGATTCGAAGCGTTCGCGGCGGACGGTGACCTTCTTGCCCTTGATGGTGGTCTGGCGCAGAGAGGCGATCACGTCGTTCACCGCGTTGTCGGGCACCTCGACCAGGGAGAAGCGGTCGGCGATCTCGATGGCGCCGATGTCACGGCCGCTGAGACGCGACTCGTTGGCGATCGCCCCGACCAAGTCCTGCGGCCGGACGCCTCCGGCGCGGCCGGCGCCGATGAAGACGCGGGTCATGCCGGTGGAGGGACCGCGGCCGCGCCGCTCGTCGCGCCCGGCCGGCTCGCGACGGGCGCGTCCGTCGCGCTCGGGCCGCAGCGGCACCTCCGGGATCTCCTCCTCGTCGGCGGCCGCGCCGCTGGCCTCGTGGGCGAGCTTGACCGCGGCCATGGCGATCTCCACCAGGTCGAACTCGTCGGTGAGCGTCTCGACGACGACCCGGAACTGCTCCAGGTCGTCCTCCAGCATGCTCTCCTCCAGGGCCGAGCGGGTCAGCTCGAGCCTGCGGGCCCGCAGGTCGGCGACCGTCGGGACCTTCTCGACCGTGATGCGGGACTTGGTGACCCGCTCGATGGTCTTGAGCATGCGGTGCTCGCGCGGCTCGGCGAGCGTGATCGCCACGCCCTCGCGTCCGGCGCGGCCCACCCGGCCGATGCGGTGGACGTAGGACTCGGGGGCGGAGGGGACGTTGTAGTTGACGACGTGGGTGAGCTGCTCGATGTCCAGGCCGCGGGCGGCGACGTCGGTGGCGACCAGCAGGTCGGCCGTGCCGGCGCGCAGCCGCGCCATCACGCGGTCGCGCTGTTCCTGGCCCATTCCGCCGTGGAGCGCCTCGGCGCGGTAGCCGCGCCCGTTCATGGTCTCGGTGAGCTGGTCGACCTCCTCGCGGGTGCGGCAGAACACGATCGCCGCCTCGGGGGCCTCGACGTCCAGCACGCGCCCGAGCGCCGTGGGCTTGTGGGCGCGCGGCACGACGTAGGCGCTCTGCCGGACGCGCGGGGACTCGCCGGGGGCGGCGGTCTCGCGCTCGATCTGGATGCGCACCGGGTCGGTGAGGTGCTGGCGGGCTATGGAGTTGATGCGCGGCGGCATCGTGGCCGAGAACAGGACGGTCTGCCGCTCCGCGGGGGTCTCCTGCAGGATCGCCTCGATGTCGTCGGCGAAGCCCATGTCGAGCATCTCGTCGGCCTCGTCCAGCACGACGATCTGCAGCGCCTCCAGGCGCAGGGTCTTGCGGCCGATGTGGTCGAGCGCGCGGCCGGGGGTCGCCACGACGACGTCCACGCCGCGCTGGAGCTCGCGCAGCTGGCGTCCGATGGGCTGGCCGCCGTAGATGGGCAGCACGCGGGCGCCGAGGTCGCGGCCGTAGCGGTGCACGGCCTCGGAGACCTGGACGGCCAGCTCGCGCGTGGGCACCAGGACGAGCGCCAGCGGGTCGCCGCTGCCTCCGCCCGCGGGCATCCGCTGCAGGATCGGCAGGGCGAAGGCGGCCGTCTTGCCGGTGCCGGTGGCGGCCTGGCCGAGCAGGTCGCGCCCCTCGATCAGCGGCCCGATCGCCTCGCGCTGGATCGGCGTGGGCTCCTCGTAGCCGAGGCCGGACAGCGCGCGCAACAGCTCAGGGCGCAGTCCGAGGTCGGCGAAGCCTGCCGCTTCTTCGACGCTGGAGGTCATGATCGGGCTCCTCGTTCTGACGGTCGCGCGTGTCACGCCGTCGACACCATGGTTCCACTGTCGTGGCACGCTTCCCGCAGGCCGGGGTCCCACACCGGCGCGTTCGTCCACCCCTGCGTGCCGCCCCGCGGCGCATCGGGAGCCCGCCCGGCGTTCCGGACAGGCTCCGCGCACTCACGGAAAGGGAAAGTTTACTTCAGCCGCGGACCATCGCCCGCAGCGCGCGCGTTTCCGGGCATGATCGGGGCCCTGGGCGCCAGCCGGGCGCCCGTCGGACGCCGTTCACCTGACGCCGCCGGCCGCGGCGTGCGGCGCGTCCGCCACCGGACCCCCGCGAGAGCGGTCTTCCCGTATCGCGGCCGGCCTGGCCCGTGATCACCGGGCGTCCACTGTTCGGTCGCCGTTCACCTGGGCTCACCGAACAGGCAGTACTCCACATCTAGCCTGACTCGGCCTCTTATCCCCCAGCTGAGGACAGTCATGGCTATTTCCCTCGCCAAGGCGAGTACCCCCCGAAAGCTTCTCTCCGCCGTCTCCGCCCTCGGCGCCGCAGCCGCGATCGCCCTGTGGGGCGGCGCCGGGACGAGCACGGCCGCGGCCGTGCCGACGCCGGACCACGTGGTCGTCGTGGTGCTGGAGAACCACGCCTACTCCCAGGTCATCGGCAGCTCCAGCGCCCCCTACATCAACTCGCTGGCGAGCGGCGGCGCGAACCTCACCCAGTTCTACGGCGAGACCCACCCGAGCCAGCCGAACTACTACGCCATGTTCTCCGGCGCCACCCAGGGCATCACCGGCGACGCCTGCGTCACCGTCGGCTTCAGCTCCGCCGCCAACCTCGGCTCGGAGCTGATCGCGGCCGGGAAGACCTGGGGCAGCTACAACGAGGGGCTGCCCTCGCAGGGCTCCACGGCCTGCACCAGCAGCGCCGGCAAGTACGCGCAGAAGCACAACCCCTGGTTCGGCTTCAAGAACGTGCCCACCTCGACGGCCTACACGATGGGGCAGTTCCCGACCGACTTCACCAGACTCCCGAAGATCTCCTTCGTGGTGCCGAACCTCTGCAACGACATGCACGACTGCTCGGTCTCGACCGGCGACACCTGGCTCAAGAGCAAGCTCGGCGCGTACGCGACCTGGGCGAAGAGCCACAACAGCCTGCTCATCGTGACCTTCGACGAGGACAACCGCCTGGCCGGCAACCGCATCGCCACCGTCGTCCACGGCCAGCACGTCATCGCGGGCAGCAAGCCGTCGGCCACCTACAACCACTACAACCTGCTCCGGACGCTCGAGGACCTGGCGGGGCTGACCACGCACGCCGGCAACGCGGCGTCGGCCTCCGCCATCACCGGAATCTGGAGCTGAGCTTGTACCTGGCCGAACGCGGCCCGGCGCGGGCCGCCGCGTCCGAGGGCCCGCCCCCGGACGCGGCGGTCCGGCCCGGCCGGACCGCCATGGCCGTCCCGGCGACGGTCCTGGCGCTCGGGACCGTCAGCCTCATCACCGACGTCTCCTCCGAGATGGTCGCCGCCGTGCTGCCGCTTTACCTGGTGGCCGGTCTGGGGCTCAGCCCGCTCGGGTTCGGGCTGCTCGACGGCGTCTACAACGGCGTCAGCGGGCTGGTGCGCCTGTTCGGCGGCCACCTCGCCGACAGAGGCGGCCGCCACAAGTCCGTCGCCCTGGCCGGGTACGGCCTGTCGGCGCTGTGCAAGCCGCTGCTGCTGTTCGCGCACACGCTGCCCGCGATCGGGGCGGTGCTGGCGCTGGACCGGGCCGGCAAGGGGTTGCGCACCGCTCCCCGGGACGCGCTGATCTCGCTGGCCACGCTTCCGCGAAACCGGGGACGCGCCTTCGGGGTGCACCGGGCCATGGACACCGGTGGGGCGCTCCTCGGTCCGCCGGCCGCGTTCCTGGTGCTGGGCGTGGCCGCGGAGGGGTACGACGCCGTCTTCACCGTCAGTTTCTGCGTCGCGGCGCTGGGCGTGCTGGTCCTGCTGCTCTTCGTCCCGGCGCGCGCCGCCGCCCCCGGCCCCGCGGCAGCGGGCGCAGGTCCATCGGCCCCGGGCGCCCGTCCCGCGGCCGGGGGCTCCGACGCCGGCGAGGCAGGCGAGGGGGACGCCACGGACGCCATGGGCGCCATGGGCGGAGCGGCGAATGCCACCGAGGACTCGCGGGACCCTGCCGGGACGCCGGCCGGGGAGGCGGGGGGTGCGCCGCCGGTCACGGTCCGGTCGGCGGTGGCGCTGCTGGCGCGTCCCGAGGTCCGCCGCCTGGCCATCTGCGCGGCGCTGCTCGGCCTGACCACCGTCAGCGACGCCTTCGTGTACCTGATGCTGCGGCACCGGCTCGGGATCGCCGAGCAGTGGTTCCCGCTGCTGCCGCTCGGCACGGCCTTCGCCTTCCTGGTGCTGGCCGTGCCGCTCGGCCTGCTGGCCGACCGTGCGGGCCGGCGGCGGATGTTCCTCGCCGGGCACCTGGCCCTGCTCGGGGCATACGGGCTGCTGCTCGCGGCCCCGGCCGGCGCGGCCGTGGCGTTCGCCGTGCTCGGCCTGCACGGGATGTTCTACGCGGCCACCGACGGCGTGCTCGCCGCCGCGGCGGCCGGCGCCGTGCCCGCCTCGCTGCGGGCGAGCGGGCTCGCGCTGATCGGCACCGGCCAGGCGCTGGCCCGGTTCTGCTGCTCGATCGCCGTCGGCGCGGCCTGGGTCGCGCTCGGCGACCGGGCGGTACTGGAGATCGCCATGGCGGGGCTCGCGGCGTGCGGCTGCTGGGCCGCGTACGCGCTTCGCGGGCGGGAGCTCCGATGACGCGGCGGGCCCGCCTGGTGACGCTGCTGGCCGGGGTCGTCCTGCTCTGCTCGGTCGCCTTCGCCTCGGTGCTGCACGCGGCGGGGCGGGCGGGCGAGCGGGACCGGGCACGGTCCGGCGGCCCGTCCGTCGCCGCCGGCGCCGTACGCCTGGACGCGCCGGGGACGATGGTCTTCCGCAACATGGCGTGGGGGCCGCACCGCGACGAGCTGGTCTCGGTCGCGGCCGGCGACCCCGGCGGGCCGCGCGCGGCGGCGCCGCCGCGCTGCCTGCGGTTCCACGCCGCGGCCGGCGTCGGCGTGTGCCTGCGCAAGGTCGACGGCGCGCTCGGGGAGAGCTACTTCGCCTCGATTCTGGACGCCCGCCTGCGGGCGCTGCGCGACTACCCGCTCGCGGGCGTCCCGTCCCGGACGCGGGTCGCGCCGTCCGGGCACCTGGCCGCGTGGACGGTGTTCGCGGGCGGTGACTCCTACGCGGGCGGGGACTTCTCCACCCGTACCTCGATCGTCGACACGCGGACCGGGGCGCTGACCGCGAGCCTGGAGGGCTACGCGATCGTCAAGGACGGGCGCCGCTATCACTCCGCCGACGTGAACCTCTGGGGCGTCACCTTCGCCGACGACCGGCGCTTCTACGCGACCCTGGCCACCAAGGGCCGCACCTACCTGGTGCGCGGGGACATCGCCGCCCGCACGGTGACCACCGTGCGGGCCAACGTCGAGTGCCCCTCGCTGTCGCCCGACGGCACCCGCCTGGTCTTCAAGAAGCGCGTGGCGGGCCTGAGCCCCGACGAGCCGTGGCGGCTGTACGCGCTGGACCTGGCGAGCATGCGGGAGACCCCGCTGGCCGAGGGGCGCAGCGTGGACGACCAGGTCGTCTGGGCGGACGCGCGCACGGTGGTGTACGGCCTGGCCGGCGACTTCGGCGCCGACCTGTGGTCGGTCCCGGCGGACGGGTCCGGCGCGCCCACGCGGGTGGCCGGCGCCGCGCTCAACCCCGCCTACATCGGCTGAGGCGGACGTCCACCCGCGGGAACGGGACCATGGCCCTCGTGAGGGAACGGGAGCGCGGCCCGCGGCCCGGCCGTGTAGGGCGCCGGCCGGCGGGCACGGGGGTGGCATGAAGCGGACTCTCATGAAGACCTCGCTGGCGGTCGCGGCGGCGGCCGTGGCCGGGAGCGTGGCGACCGACCCCGGCTCCCCCTGGTACCGGCGGCTGCGCAAGCCCGCCTGGCAGCCGCCTCCGCCCGCCTACGCCGCCGTGTGGACCCCGCTGTACGCGCTGATCGCCTACGCCTCCGCCCGGGCGCTGACCCGCGCCGGCGAAGCGGACCGGCGAGCGCTCGGCCGTGCCCTCGGCGTCAACCTGGCGCTGAACGCGGCCTGGACGCCGATCTTCTTCCGCATGCGCTCCCCCAGGGCGGCGCTGGCCGAACTCGTGGCCCTGAACGTCTCCAACGCCGTCCTCACCCGCCGCGTCCTGCGGGCCGACCGGCCGGCGGGGCTGCTGCTGCTCCCCTACACCGGCTGGACGCTGTTCGCCACGGCGCTCAACGCGGCGATCGTCCGCCGCAATCCGGGCGACGCACGCCGATGACGACCTAGCATGACCGGGATGAAGGCGGATCTGGAGGCGGCGCGCGAGCGCACGGTCGAGGACGTGGTGGGGCCCGGGACGGCCGTGATGTTCTGCGGCATCAATCCGGGCCTGTACTCCGCGGCGACCGGCCGCCATTTCGCCCGTCCGGGCAACAGGTTCTGGCCGGCCCTGCACCTGTCGGGGTTCACTCCCCGCCTGCTGCGTCCGAGCGAGCAGCACCTGCTGCCCTCCTACGGGCTCGGCGTCACCAATCTCGTGCCGCGCGCGACCGCGAAGGCGGCGGAGCTGTCGGCCGAGGAGCTGCGCCTGGCCCCGGCCCGGCTCACCCGCCTGGCGTGCGAGGCGGGCCTTGAGGTCCTCGCCGTCGTCGGCGTCTCGGCCTACCGCGTGGCCTTCGGCAGGCCGAAGGCGGCCGTCGGCCCGTCCGACGACATGATCGGCCCCGCGCGCCTGTGGATCCTGCCCAACCCCAGCGGCCTCAACGCCCATTACACCCTGCCCGCCCTCGCCGCCGAGTTCCGCCGGCTGCGCGAGACCACCACGCTGCCCGAGACCGCCCCGCCGTCCTGAACCGCCGGCGCGGGCGCGCACCCCCCGGGGGAGCGCCGGTTCACCGGCGGGCGCGCGTCACCGGGGCGGGCCGGCCGCCGGTCACCGGTGGACGGCCCGCATGCTGTCGGCCGGGTAACGCGCGCCGGAGGCCACGCCGGGCGGGGCGACGGCGTCGATGGCGGCCAGGTCGTCGGGGGTGAGGGTGATCTCGACGGCGGCCGCGTTGGCCTCCAGGTACGCCCGGCGCTTGGTGCCGGGGATCGTCACGATGTCGGAGCCCTGCGCCAGCACCCAGGCCAGGGCGAGCTGGGAGGAGGTGACGCCCTTGGCGTCGGCCAGCACCCTGATGCGGTCGACCACCGCGAGATTCCTGGCGAAGTTCTCCCGCTGGAAGCGCGGGTGGGCGATCCTGCGGTCGTCGTCCGACAGCTCCTCGGCGCTGCGGATGGTGCCGGTGAGGAACCCCCGGCCGAGCGGGCTGTAGGCGACGAAGCCGATGCCGAGCTCGCGGGTGGTGGACAGCACCCCGTTCTGCTCGACGTCCCTGGTGAACAGGGAGTACTCGGTCTGCAGCGCGGTGAGCGGGTGGACGGCGTGCGCGCGGCGGATGGTCGCCGGGGCGGCCTCGGAGATGCCGAGGTAGCGGACCTTGCCCTCGGCGACGAGCTCGGAGAGCGCGCCGAAGGTCTCCTCCACCGGGACCTGCGGGTCGACCCGATGCTGGTAGTACAGGTCGACGTGGTCGACGCCGAGGCGTGCCAGCGAGCCGTCCAGCGCCTGGCGCAGGTAGGCGGGACGCCCGTTGACGCGGCCGGTGAGCCGTCCGTCCGCCACCTCGTTGCCGAACTTGGTGGCGAGGACGGCCTCTTCGCGGCGGCCGGCGATCGCGCGGCCGAGGAGGCTCTCGTTGCCCCACGACCCGTACATGTCGGCGGTGTCGAGGAAGGTGATGCCGAGGTCGAGCGCGCGGTGGATGGTGGCGATCGCCTCCTTCTCGTCCGCGGGGCCGTAGATGGTGCTCATTCCCATGCAGCCGAGCCCCTCGGCGGAGACGCTGAGCCCTTGGCTGCCCAGCCGGCGCTGTCGCATTGCTTGAACTCCCTATTTCGCTATATCCACGGTCCGTCCCTGTGCGGAGGGGTGACGGCCACTTGATCCCTTCTGTAGGATCTTCGCGCCTCGCCGTCCTCAGCGCCATCACCGCTGCGCCGGGCCGCTCAAAGCCCCCTCAAAGCGCCATCAAAACCGGCCTTGCCGACACGCGGCCGGACGGCCGCCGCCGGTGAGGGCGGCGGCCGCGGGCCGGGCGGGCGAAGACTCCGTCAGCAGTACTGCGCCTGTTTGCCGATGATGCGGTAGACGCAGTCGGAGTACTCCAGGAACCTCAGCACGGCCTCCTTGTTGCGGGTGGTCTGGGTCACGATCTGCTCGTCCGGCGGGTAGAAGCCCGGCGAGCTGCCCTTGGGGTACATCTCGAACGTGTAGCTGAAGATCTTGTAGGTGCCCCACAGCCAGTCGTTGATGGTGCCGTCGGTGATGTAGAGGTCGCTGGCCTGCTGGGCGGTGTAGCCGTTGGTCCCCGCCATGTTCCGGCCGAGCGTCGCGAAGGCGTTCTGGTCGTCCGCCGTGAGCCCCGCCGCGGTGTCGTTGTAGGTGTAGCCGTAGGGCCACAGGACCAGTTCGCTGTAGGTGTGGAAGTCGATGTTGCTCTTGATCTGCTGCGTGCCGCCGACCACCCGGCCGCGCACCCAGTTGGCCAGGGCGCGCACCTCGGGCGCCGACTCGGCCGACGCGCCCCGGTAGGTCTCGCTGGACGCCGACCCGGAGGAGCCTCCGCAGCACCCCCACCGGTAGGCCCAGTTGCGGTTGAGGTCGGTGCCGACGGAGGAGGACCCGGAGTTGGGCTGCCGGTTCTTGCGCCAGGAGCGGTAGGAGCCTGAGGCGATGTCGTACTCGCCGCCGTCGGGGTTGAGGTCGGGCAGGATCCAGATCTCGCGGGAGTTCACCAGGCCGGCGATCCGGCTGTCGGAGCCGTAGCTCCCGGTGAGCAGGTTGAGCAGGTAGAGCGCCATCTCGACGGTCAGGTGCTCGCGGGCGTGCTGGTGGGCGGTGAACAGCACCTCCGGCTCGCCCTCGTCGGTGGCGACATTGTCACTGATCTTGATGGCGATCAGGTCGCGGCCGCCGTAGGAGGTGCCGTAGCTGTACTTCCTGGCGATGGAGGGGTAGCTCGCGACCACCTGGTTCACCGTGGCGGTCATCTCGGCGTAGTTGTGGTAGCCCGAATCGGCCGAGGGGAAGTCCTGCGGCCGCGGCACGACGGGCGATAACGGGCGCGGGAGCCGCGTGACCGCGTAGCCGAGGCCCTTGATCTCGGCGATCTCGGCCTCCGAGGCGGTGACCACGACCGACGCGGCCGCCACCTCGTCGATCGCGGCGCCGGTGGCCGCGATCGCGGTCCGCTGCACGGCCGTGCTCGGTCCCTCGACCCGGTACTGGTGGTTGGGGGGTGGCTCCGCCGAGGCCCCCGCCCCGGTGATCCCGCTGGTGCACAGCAGGGCCAGGATCGCCAACCCCGCGAGCAGAAGACGTCTCACCTGAATCCTCCTTGGGACGCGCGCTCTCGGGTTGTCGCGCGCCTGCACTGAGAGTCAGGTGAATAGTCGAAACTGCAAAGGCCCAAATTTCATGACTTCGTACGGCTAGGGGGTATAGGCCGGATCGGCCAGAAAAGGGGGTGGAAGTGCGGAAGCATGATTAGAGCGCGTCACCGGGGTAGCACAGATGCCGACCGACACACCAGCGGCCGGACGGCCCACGATATTGATCCCCCAAGGAGAAAGAATCCTCATGGCCCTTCCCGTTCTCACCCCCGAGCAGCGCCAGGCCGCACTCGTCAAGGCGACCGAGGCCCGGCAGGCACGGGCCGCCCTGCTCGCCCAGCTCAAGAGCGGTGACCTGACCCTGGACGACCTGTTCAAGCGCGATGACGACACGGCCAAGAAGATCAAGGTGTCCCAGGCCCTCCGCGCCCTGTCCGGCATAGGCCCGACCAAGGCGGCGGCGCTCATGGAGCGCGCCGGCGTCGACGACAAGCGGCGCATCGGCGGCCTCGGCGTCCAGCAGCGCCGCAAGCTCGTCGAGGCGGTTTCCTCCTGATCGTCCGGCCGGCGGCGGGAGCGGCGGAGAACGTCCTTCCCTCGCCGGCCGATCTTTGGCCACCCCTGCCATTCTCCGCGGCGTCGAGAGCGCATAGTCTCCCAATAACGACATGGCCGCGGGGAGGCGACCCTTTGAGCAAGCTCACGGAAGACGAGCGCAGGGATCTGCAGGACATCCTGTCGAGCCCCGAGCTCAACGATCCACGCGTGCACGCCGACCGGGAGGTCGGCCAGCAGCTCGCCGATTTCTTCCGCAAGGACATGCCGGACGTGGACGAGGTGGTCATCGGCCGCATCTTCCTGCGCACCGCGGTGACCATCACCCAGCTGGGCGACGCCGGGATGCCTTTGGAGCAGATCGCCAACATCCTCACCCTGAGCGCCCTGGACCTGACCGCCCTGGAGCTCGCCCGCGAGACCGGCCCCTGACCGCCCGAGACCGCCAGGTGGAACGCCGGTGCGATGAGCGCCATGCACACCTCCCGGCCAGGGCCCACAGATCGGTTGAGGACCCACGGCCGGTCGGCCGCCTGGTCGAACCCTGGCGGGAGGCGCTCATCTACATCATCACCGTCAGTCGCGCACCGGGATGAACCCGGGAATCCACCCCTGGCGCACGGCACTGGAGATGTCGCGATGGCGGAAGGTGCTCGTGTGACCGGTGTTGTAGACACGGCGGGTCTTGTTCCACCCGGTCGCGTCGTCGACGATGGACACGTGGCTCCATGCCCCGTTCGCATGACCGGGCTTGCGCCAGATGATCAGATCGCCGATGCGGACGTCGTTCAGCGTCCGACGCCAGCCGTTGGCGAGATCCAGCCGGCTCCGAGACCTCAGGTGCTTGGCCTGGTCGATGACCAGCCTCCACGACCTGGTGGTCACGTGCATGATCCCGTCGGCGGAGTTCCGGGCGTACCAGTTGTTGATGTTGTTCAGGCTGCCGCCGGCGTACCCCTTGACCTGGACGAGACCACCACCGTGGTGCAGCACCCTGGAGATGAAATCGGCGCAGTCATTGGAGTAGTAGGTCCGGGTGTTCCAGTTACGGTCCGCCCAGCGGACGGCGCCGGCCTCGTCGTAGGGCTTGCGGCGAGACGCGGTCTCCGCGAGCGCCCTTGAGGCGGCGGGAACGGCGCCGGGAGCGGCATCGCCTGTGGGGAACCCTTGGGCGTCGAAGGGGATCACCGGAATGTCGGCCGGAGGCGCTTCCTCGTCCGGGCCGGTGGCGTTGACCTGGGTCGGGGCGCCGGCCGCGGCGTCGACCTCCTCACCGTCCCAGAGCCGTGCGAGCCCGATGGACGATGGCGAGCCGACCTGGAAGACGTAGTCGAGGGTCTTGACGGCCTCGCTCGTCTGCGGGTCGGCGGTGCCGTCCCGCTGCGTGGCGGTGGTGGTGAGCGTGGCGCGCACGGTGACGGTGCCCTCGGCCGCCGAATAGCTCGCGAGCGGGTAAGAAAGGTCGACGGTCGAAGCGGTCTGGACCGACCCGTGGTCCTTCAGTGCCTTCCCGTAGTCCACCAGGCCCCCGGCGACGGTCCGCATGGCCACGTCGAACAGCACACCCTTGGGGCTGGCGCCGACCGCCTGGGCGGCATCGGCGTATCTGCCCTCGATGAGAGCCTCCTTCGCCAGGTGATACTGCCGCACGGCGTCGATGTACTGCCGCGCCCCGCCCGGGACCGCGACGGGCCACACCTGGCCGGTGGAGACCCAAGGGCCGGTGCCGTAGGCGGTCCTGGTACGGACCTGCACGCGGTAGGAGGTGCCGTTGGCGAGCCCGGTGATGAGAGCGGTGGTGGCTTCTTGGGTCAGCGACGCGACGACGCGGTCCGCGCCGTCGCGAACCTCGACCTCGAAGCTCGGCGTCTCGATCTGGGCCCCGACGTCCCCGGGAAGGGCCCACGCCGCCAGGAGTCCGCCGTCTCCGGCCCGGGCGGTGACGATGTCGACCCTGCCCGGAGCCGTCGGCGGAACATACGCGACGTTCACCTTGATCGAGGAACCGGCGTACGTGGACACGTCGCCGTCGGGCAGGCGGAGCACGAAGCCCTGAGCGTCCGGCTCGTTCCAACCCTGAGCGATGCCGGTGATGTCAATGCTCGGAGCGGCGATTCCGGTGGTGGCGAACGCATCGGACACGAGCGCACCGGCCACATCGGCTCCGGTGGGCGTCGCGGGCAGCGCGCTCTCCAACTCGAACGCCGAGAGCTCGGCGGTCGTCGGACAGGCGCCAGAGCAGGTGGGAGCGCCGAGCGTGAGCACGGCCGAGGTGATGGTCGAGCCGGCGGGTATGGCTCCGAAGTCGGCCTTCAGACGGGTGATGTCCTCTGCGGCGCCTGAGCCTCCGACCCTGACCAGACTGGAGGCCCCCATAGGGCAGTCGCCGCCGCCACACGCGCCGGGGGCGGCTCTCGCCGTCTCGATCGTCACCTCGTCGGCGCCGATAGTGGCGTTCCGCGTGGCGGGAGCCGGCGGTGGCGCCTGCGGGGTGAGTGGGACCAGCGCCGTCCGCGGACCGCAGGAGTCTTCGTCGCACGCCTCCATCCGCCACCTGTACTGCTCCCCGGCCTCGACCAGGCCATCAGGGATCCGCAGTGTGACCCGCTGCCCCCCATCGACGGTTCCCTCACCGAGCGGCGAGGGCCCGACCGGATCATCGTCGCCGTCGTACAGGTAGAAGCGTCCGGTCACAGGGCGGTCCGAGGCCCGGCCGACCACGCCTGACAAGATCTGGACGCCCTCTTCCAGCCTGGTCGCCAGGGCGGTGGGAGTGGTGGGCGCGTCGACGGAGAAACCCTGCCACACGGACCATGCGCCGGAGTCGTTGGCATCGCCTGCCCGCGCGCGGAACGCGTAGACGCCAGGATTGTCCAGCTTGCCCGGCGGGACGGTCCAGGTCGCCGCGGAGCCGGAGATCACCGGGCCCGTCCTCCCTGTGGCGACGACGGTGCTCCGGTCGTCGCCGCGCGCGACCTCGAAGGTGTAGGCGAGAGTCCCCTCGTCGGGGTCCGAGGAGGTCGCCGACAACCGCGGGGCCACGCTGGCGACGACCAGGTCCTCTCCGGCCGCGACCGCCTTCGGAGCCGCGGCGAGCCGCGGAGCGTCCGGCGGGCTGTTCTTGAAGTAGGCAGACACGTCTACGGAGACCGACGCGGCGACCGATCCGGCGTTATGGACGACGATCTTGCCATCGAACCCGACCCGTACCGCGGTGGAGGCGGTCCCGGCCGACACCGCGTCATAGGCCACGGTGTGCGTGCCCGGCTCGGTGGCACCGGTGGGGTAGACCTCGATGGCTCCGGTGCCACTGGCGCTCCTGGCGGTCACCGTGAGCGCGAGCGAAGACGCTCCCGTGGCCGGCACCCCGCCGAGACCCGCCGGCGCGAGGCTCCTGTCGCCGCCGGCCGGGATGCTCACGGCATTGAGGAGCCGGGCCGGGCGCAAGGGCTGGAACGTCGCGCCGGACGGCGAGTCGGTGGCTCGGGTGGTGTAGCCGGTCGCATCCACCCAGACGCTGAGCGGGCCGCCCCCGAGGTTGTGTAAGTTGATCTTTCCGTCCGCACCGAGCTTCGCGATGAGAAAGTTCTGCTGCAGGGAGCCGCCCGGGTAGTCGATCGCGGCGTCGGCGGGGAACACGTCTCCGGCCGGATAGACCCGCAACGTACCTGTACCGGCGCCCTTCGCGGCCACTGTCAGGGCGACCGCTTCCACACCGGAGCCGGGAATGCCCCCCTTGCCCTGCGGCTGCAGCTCGTAATTGCCGAAGGCCGGGATGGTGATTCCGTCGCCGATCCGGGCGGGGACGTCCAGCCCGACATAGGTGCTGCCGGCCACCGACCCGGCTCTCGCCAGGGTGTAGCCGTGGACGTCCAGATAGGCGCGGATCGCCACCGTGCCCTTGTTCGCGACATTGATCTGGCCGTTCGCGCCCACCTTGGCCACGATCATGTTGGCGGCGAAGCTGGACCACCGATAGCTGAGCGCCGTGGTGCCGGGCTCGGTCTCACCGGACGGATAGACCGTTACCGACCCGGACGCGGCGGCCCCCTGTCCCTTGGCGGTGACGACGAGGGCGACCGAGGCCACATCGGCCGCCGGAACACCCGCCACTCCGGCGACCTGGACGGTGGTGGTCGCTCCGGCCGGGATCTCGATATTGTTCGCGACCCGGCCGCGCATGGGGAAGAACTGGCCGGCGGCGGGCGTGAGGGCCGGAGCGGTCATGGCGGACGCCGTCGCGGGGGACGCCGCGGCGGCGTTCACGGCGGACCCCATCATGAGGCCGACCGCCGTCAGCCCGGCGAGGAGGGTCGAATCCCACGAGGACCTGGACGAATGCTTGGTCATCCTTCTCCTTGATGCGTACCCGAGACGGGTGGACGCGAGAGATGGCGAGACTCGTACCGGCCCGAAAGAAGACGTGATGAAGTACAGGGCCGGCCGGATCCACCGTTCGATTGCTGCAGGATCGAGCCGATGGGGCGTACGTGCCATGCGAGACCGGACCGCGCGTCGTGCGGTCATGGTCCCGCGTCCGGGGCGCCACAGGCGGCTTGTGGCGCAGGTGGGCGGGGCGGGCCGCTGTGGACGCCGGATGACGGGTCAGGTGCGCCGAGCCGGGGGACTCAGCGATCGGTTGAAGCGTCCTGTCAGGAGGCCGGGTCCGGACTCGCCCCATAGGGTCGCTGGATCAACGTAACAACGCGAGACCGCCGGGGCGTCATGCGGCAGATTGACGTCTCGTCGAACATCGGCGGTAGGGAGCGCCCGCCGTCTGCAACTTCCGCGGTACGCCTGTATGGCGCGACATGGGGGTTCACACCCTGAGCTGCGGTGATCCGCTGCCTTCGACGCTGGGCGAGCACGTTCGATCAGGCGCCGGCTTCAGACGAGGCCGGCGTGTCCGCCGGCCAGGAGGCACTGAGGCCCGGTGGGCGGCCGGAGGCCCGGCAGGTTGACCACGATCGCCTCCTGGGTGCTGCGCGCGATCACCACGACGGCCTCGTTGTCGGGGTCGGGGTTCTCCTCCCGGTGCGGCACGAACGGCGGGACGTAGATGTAGTCGCCCGGCCGGGCGTCGATGCGCACCTCGCGCGACTCGCCGCCCGAAAGGTCGAGGAAGACGAACGATGGCGTGCCGCTGACCACGTAGATGGCGGTCTCGGATTCGCCGTGGTGGTGGTCGGCCGAGACGGTGGCGGGCGCGACGTGCGTCTGGCCCATCCACAGCCTGCTCGATCCAGCGGTGGCCTCGCTGATCGCGGCCCGGCGGACCATCCCCGGCGTCTGCGCGGTCTCCGCGCTGAGGCCGCCCGGTGCCACGTGGTGCAGGCGCCGGTGGAAGGGGCCGCCGGGCGTCTCGTGATCCTCGGGCATGGGACCTCCTTCGCGCCGGCCCGGCGAGTGCCGCTCGCCGGTCTCGCCGAATCATAGGCCGCGGGCCCGCCGACCCGCGCGCCACGCCGAACCCCTGAAGACGGCCAGAGCGCCCGGCTCCCGGGGTCCGGGGGCCAGGCGCTCCGTTTTCCGGCCGGAGCCGAGGGTTAGCGGACGACCTTCACATAGTCGGTCGCCGACGACCCGTACAGGCCGCGAGAGCCCTCGAACACGACCTTCCACGTACCGGACCAGTAGGCCGGGATCTTCGTGTAGAAGCTCCCGTCCGGGTTGGTCTCGATCGTGTCGACGTACTCCCACTTGCCACCGTGGGCGCGGTGGAAGTACACCTTGATGTCCTGCCAGCCGAGCCGGTTCCAGTTGTGCCAGCGGTGGTCGGCGCCGCAACGGTTGTCGCCCACGACGTAGGCGTCACCGTTCCACCACCAGTCGCCGTAGCACCGGGCCGTCTGCAGCTTGCCCGAGAGCGAGAGCTTACGACCCTTCTTGACCGGCTCGGGGCTCGCGTCGAACCCGGCGATCCGCGTCGCGCGCGGACCGTGGTGCGAGCGAACCTGCGCAATCTTGACGAAGAAGGAGGCCTCAGCCTCGACGACCTTGCCGTTCTTGCCGGTCGCCGTGACGTGGACGAGCCACTTCCCTGCCGGATCGTGCCGGTCGAGAACGATGGTCTTGTCCGAGACCTTCCAGTCCGAGTCGCTCTTGGACGCCTTCGTGGCCCCGGGGCAGGGGTTGCAGTCAGGCTGCCCGCCCTTGCCCGTGGGCTCGAAGTCGATCTTCACGTCCTCGGCGGCCACGGTCGAGACCGTGGCCGTGACCGAGACATGATCGCCTCCACGAATGACCACCGGGTTGGGGGTCACTCGGATGGATTCGATGCTGACCGTGGTGTCCGGCGCCTCATCCGCCATCGCGGGCGCCGCCACCGAGAGCGCCGAAGCGCCCATGGTGGCCGCCACCAGAGCGGTGGCGATGCGTTTCATCATGCGGAACTTCCTCTCCCCGTAGAGAAAGGCATCCCAGGTGGGGGTGTGCCTACGTCATAGACGTCGAAAAGGGGGGAAAAGTTGCGGGGCCCGCGCCAGAAGATTCGTACATATCGGACACGCAACTAGATTGTTATACGCGAATGAGGGGATATGTCCTAGTTATGCCCTCTGTGTCGGACCGCTCGGGTGACGCCGGCGTACTGCCGGGTGCCCGGATACACGACGCGCCATACCCCGTGCGGGCGGTTCCTCACGCGCCGGGCGAAGCTCCCCTCGCGGTTGGTCCGCGCCGCGGCCACGCTCTTCCATTTCCGCCCGCCGTGCTTCCTGAACTGGAGCGTCACCCGCTGCCGGGGGAAGGACCAGTAGTCGAACCTGCCGGTCGGGTCCACGCGCATCAGCGTCCCGGTCATCAGCAGGGCCCCCGGCCGCTTGGGCGCCCGGGCCGCGCGCACCCCGGTGAGCGTGCTCGCCTTCCTGAACAGGAACGGCGTGGCGGCCGTCGTCCGGCCCCCCCGGGCGCCCTTGGCGGTGGCGACCGCCCTCCACCGCCCCGCGGGGTACCACCGGGTGAGGCGCACCGGCGGGTTGAACCGCCAGACCTCGAAGCCGCCGCCGTCGGCAGCGGCGGCCGGGGGCGGCGCGGCGGACCGCGCCCGGCCCCGCCGCCCGTCCGGCTCGACGCGCAGGGTCACCCCGCGGGGGCCGGCGACGCCCCGGGCCTCCACCTCGACCACCAGCCGCACACCGTGACCCGGCCTCGCCACCGGAGCGCGGGGAAGGACGCGGACCGATCGGATGACCGGCCGGTCGACGACGGAGAACGCGACCGTGGAGGGCGGCGCCGCCTCGGCGGGCACCCCCGTGCCCGGTGGGGCCGCCGCGAGCGGGACGGTCACGCGCGCCCTCACCGCCGCCTCCGGCGTCCCGGCCGCGGACGCGGGAAGGGCCGGGCAGGCCTCCGCCAGGACCGTGAGCGCGGCCAGCCCCGCGGCCGACGACGTGAGGAAACGTCTCATGGTCATGGCCTGGAGGCTAGGCGGCCGACGGTAAGGGGCACGGGGCCGACACGCCCCGTGCCCGGCAAAACGCCCGCGCTCAGACCTGGTACATCTCGTCGATGAGGGCGGCGTACTTGGCGTGCACGACGCGGCGCTTGAGCTTGAGGCTCGGGGTCAGCTCGGCGCTCTCGGCGGTCCACTCGACCGGCAGCAGGTGCCAGCGCTTCACCTGCTGGACGCGGGCGAGCTTGGCGTTGGCCGTCGCGATGGCCGCGTCCACCTCCTTGAGCACGTCGGGGTGCTCGGCCAGCTCGGCGAGCGAGGCGAACTCGATGCCGCGCCCCTTGGCCCACACGGGGGCGACCTCGCCGTCGAGGGTGAGGATGGCCACCACGTAGGGCTTGCGGTCGCCATAAGCGAGGGCCTGGCCGATGAGCGGGTGCTCCTTGAGGAGGTTCTCGGTGTTGGCGGGCGAGATGTTCTCGCCGCCGGCGGTGATGATGAGCTCCTTCTTGCGGTCGACGATGCGGACGAAGCCGTCCTCGTCGATGGAGCCCACGTCGCCGGTGTGCAGCCAGCCCTCCTCGTCGATGAGCTCGGCCGTGGCCTCCGGGCGGTTGAGGTAGCCGCTGGTGTTGGCGAGGCTGCGCGTGAGGATCTCGCCGTCCTCGGCGACGCGCACCTCCACGGCGGGGAAGCGCCGCCCGACGGTGCCGAGCTTGAACATCTCGGTGCTGTTGCCGGTGAACGCGCCGCTGGTCTCTGTCATGCCGTAGACGTCGACCACCCGCATGCCGAGACCGGCGAAGAACCGCTGCACCTCCAGCGGCATCGGGGCGGCGGCGGTGGCCAGCCAGAGCGCGTTCTCGAAGCCGATCATCGAGCGGATGATCGACAGCAGCGCGGCGTCGGCCTCCTCGTAGGCCGCGGCGACCTCGGCGCTCGGAGTGCGGCCGTACTGGCACGCCTCGACGTAGGCCAGCCCGGCGGCCATGGCCGCGCGGACCTTCTCCTGCTGCTCGCCGGGCTGGGTGGCCAGCAGGGCCTGCAGGCGGGCCTGCATCTTCTCCCACACCCTCGGGACGCCGAAGAAGAACAGCGGCTTGACCTGGGCGAGGACGCCGCCGAGCTCGGCGAGGTCCGGGCAGAAGTGGACGTGGTACACCTTGAACAGCGGGATGTACATGCTCAGCACGCGCTCGGCGATGTGGGCGTAGGTGAGGTAGGAGATCTGCGACCCGTGGTCGGGCAGGTTGGTCAGGCGGACGCTGACGGCGACCTCGAAGCAGATGTTGGCGTGGGTCAGCGGCACGCCCTTGGGGTTGCCGGTGGTGCCGGAGGTGTACAGGACGGTCAGCACGTCGCCCGCGGTGACCGCGGCGGCCCGCTCCTCGGCGGCGGCCGGGTCGGCGGCCAGGGCGCGCTCGCCGAGCGCGAGGAAGTCCTCCCAGCTCATGAACAACTCGCCCTCGGGGCAGTCCTCGAGCACGATGACCTTGCGCAGGCCGCGCAGCTCGCCCAGGATCGGCGTCCAGCGCGCGAGATCGGCGGCGCCCCCCAGCACCACGATCTTGGCGTTGACGTCTTCGGCGACGAAGGCGACCTGGTCGGGGGCGAAGGTGGCGTAGATGGAGCACGCCATCCCGCCGGCGTGGACGGCGCCGAGGTCGGCGAGCACGTGCTCGGTGCGGTTGACCATCATCAGCGCGACGGCCTCCCCGCGGCCGAGGCCGAGGGCGGCGAAGCCGGCCGCGATCGCGAGCACCCGCCGGCGGGCCTGCGCGTAGGTCAGGGTCGTCCAGCCGTCACCCGACCGGTCGGAATAGGCGGGCGCGTCGGGAAAGCGCTCCGCCGTGAGTCTGAGCTGTTCGCAAATGGTGTGGCCGGCGATCTCTTGCTCGATTTCCTGACGTTCGGCAAGGACCCGGGGGTCGGCCATTTCGCCTCCAGAAGTGCCCACTTACACGAGTGGGATGCATCGCACCACAGGTGTTCACGGCAAACAAGTCCCTGGAAGTGAGAAGAGGCACCGCGCTCGTCCCTTCGGTGTGCCGCGAACCCATTCCCTTACGCTCGGTATTCAGCCGGTACGGAATTCCGGATCTGATTATTCGGACATTAAGCAATAAAACCGGCATTAGACACGTTAGGTCCACAAAGCACGCTCACCGGTCGGCTCCGTCCTGAGCCGCCGGGGTGAGGCGAGGCCGGGCGGGCCGAGGGGACGGGGGACCCATCGCATGTCGCGGGAAGTCAGCACGCAGGTGGAGGAGCACAGGGTCTTCGGCCACCCGCGCGGCATCGTCACCCTGTTCCTCACCGAGATGTGGGAGCGCTTCAGCTTCTACGGGCTGCGCGCCATCTTGTTCTTCTTCCTCACCGCCACCGTCGCCCAGGGCGGCATGGGGCTGCCCAAACCGACGTCCACCGCGATCGTCGGCGTCTACGGCGCGCTGGTCTACCTGCTGGCACTGCCCGGCGGATGGATCGCCGACCGCCTGCTCGGAGCCCGCCGCGCCGTGCTCATCGGCGGGTCCGTCATCATGCTCGGGCACATCAGCATGGCGATCCCGCTGCGCGGGCAGGGACTCGTCTGGCTCGGCCTGGCGCTGATCGTCGCCGGCACCGGGCTGCTCAAGCCGAACATCTCGACGATGGTCGGCGCCCTGTACCCCGAGGCCGACAACGCCCGGCGGGACGCCGGCTTCTCCATCTTCTACCTGGGCATCAACCTCGGCGCGTTCGCCGCCCCGTACGTGGTCAGCAACCTGGCCAAGGACGACCGCTGGCACCTGGGCTTCGGCGCGGCCGCGGTCGGCATGGCCATCGGACTGACCCAGTACGTCGCCGGCGGGCGGCACCTGCGGGGGGCCGGGGAGACGCCCGGGCACCGCCTGACCTCCGAGGAGCGGCGCCATTTCGGGATGATCTCGGCGATCGGCCTGGGCGGCGCGGCGGTGGCGCTCGCGCTGTGGGCCTGGAGCGGGACGCTCACCATCGACCGCTTCACGGTGGCGCTCACCATTCTCACGATCATGGTCCCGGTCGGCTACTTCGCCTACATCCTGCTCGGCAGCCACAACCTGTCCACCGGCGAGCGGGCGAAGATGAAGGCCTACATCTGGCTGTTCATCGCCGCCGCGATCTTCTGGATGATCTACGACCTGGCTCCGACCGTGCTGAACGACTTCGCGGCGGAGCGCACCGACCTGCGGATCTTCGGGCAGCCGATCACGGCGGCCACCACGCAGTCGTTCAACCCGCTGCTGATCATGATCTTCGTGCCCGTCTTCGCGATCCTGTGGGTGAGGCTCGGCGGCCGGGTGGGGGCGGCCCAGAAGTTCGCCTTCGGCCTTTTCATGATCGGCGTCAGCTTCGTGGTGATGGCGCTCGCGGCGCGACTCGCCGAGACGGGCCGGATCTCGGTCTGGTGGCTGTTCCTGGTCTACCTCATCCAGGTCTTCGGCGAACTGTCCCTCAGCCCGGTCGGGCTGTCGGTGACCGTCGAGCTGGCCCCGCGCGCCTTCCGCAGCCAGATGCTCGGCGTCTGGTACCTGTCGTTCGCCGTCGGGGACGCCATCGGCGGCCAGACCGCACGCCTGCTGCGCTACATGTCCGAGCCCGCCTACTTCTCCACGCTCGCCGCCATCGCGGTGGTCGCCTCCGCCGTCCTGCTGGCCTTCGCCCGGCGGCTGCGCGTGCTGATGGGCGAGCTGTGAGGCCGCCCATCAGCACGGGGACGGGCCGATGTCACAGGGAAGGGGTCAGCGCCGCGGCGGGCGGCGAACGGTAGGCGGCGGACGGACCCGGCGACGCGGCGTGCGCCCACGCCGCGGCCAGGCGCGGCACGGCGTCGGCGAGGGTCCGTTGCGGCAGGGTGAACGGCAGGCGCAGGTAGCGCTCCAGCGTGCCGTCGACGCCGAACCACGGGCCGGGCGCGAGCCGCACGCCCTGGGCCGCCGCCGCGTCGGCGAGCGGCGTGGCGATCGGTGAGTCCAGCCGCACCCACAGCGAGCCTCCCCCGCGCGGCTCGGTGAAACGCCATGCGGGCAGCTGCGCGCGCAGCGCCTCCGCCAGGGCCGCCCGCGAGGCGCCGAGCGCGCCCGCCCGCTCGGCCCTGGCCTGCTCGATGCGCTCGAACAGGTGGGCCACCGCGAGCTGCTCGACGAGCGGCGCGGCGATGTCCACCCCGGCGCGCAGGACGGCCAGGCGGCGGACCAGCGCGCTCGTGGCGCGGATCCAGCCGATGCGCAGCCCTCCCCACCACAGCTTGGAGGCGGACCCGATGCTGATCACCCGGCCGTCGGTGTCGAACGCGGCCAGCGGCTGGGTGGCGGGCACGTCGTCGACGGCCAGCTCGGCCCAGCTCTCGTCCACCAGCAGCGTCGTGCCGTGGCGGCGGGCGGCGCTCACCAGATCGGCCCGGCCGGCGTCGTCCATGAGCAGGCCCATGGGGTTGTGGAAGTCGGGGATGACGTAGGCCAGCCGGGTCGCCGACTGGCGCATGGCGCAGGCCATCAGGTCGACGTCCCAGCCGTCGTCGGGGAACCCGACCGGCACCAGCCGGGCGCCGCGCAGGCGGGCCGCGTCCAGTACGTGGGGGTAGGTCGGGGACTCCACCAGCATCGGGTCGCCCTGCCCGGCGAACAGCGTCAGGAGCAGGTGGATGGCGTGCTGCGCGCCGCCGGTGACGAGGATCTGGTCGGGGCGGGTCGCGACGCCGCGGGCGCCGTACCGGGCGGCGATCGCCTCGCGCAGCGGCCGCACGCCCACCGGGTCGTAGCCGGCGCCGAGGCCGTAGCAGGGGTAGTCCTCGACCGCGGCGGCCAGCGCCTCGGGGAGCAGGGACGTCGCGGGCGGCGCGGCGGCGTGCAGCGGGACGAGGCCGTCGTCGCCGGCGGCGATCCAGGGGTTGTCGGTGCCGAGCGAGCCGGGAGCGGGCAGGGCCGTCCAGCTGCCCGAGCCCTGGCGGCTGTCGAGGTAGCCCTGTTCGCGCAGCCGGTCGTAGGCGGCGGTCACGGTGGTGCGGCTGACGCCGAGCGCTCCGGCCAGGTGGCGTTCGGCCGGCACGCGCACGCGGGTGGCGAGGCGGCCGTCGAGGATGAGCGCGCGCACGCGGTCGGCCAGCGCCCGGTAGTACGGGCGGGTGTCCGGTGGCAGGTCGACCAGTTTGGCCAGCCATGGCCCACTGACATATCGCTCCATAAGGCCACTTTCTCTGATTGGCCCTTTAACGACAAGCCAACGACGCCGGAACATGGCCGCACTATGACTGAGATCTCCCTCCCGCGCCTCGGCCCGCTGCCCGGCCGCCTGCTGCGCCTGTACTCCGGGCTGTTCCTCTATGGCGCGGGCATCGCGCTCCAGGTCGAGTCCGGGCTGGGCAACGACCCGTGGGACGTCTTCCACCAGGGATTGTCCGTCCGCACCGGATGGTCGATCGGCACGTGGATCATCGTGGTCGGCGCCGCCGTCATGGTGTTCTGGATCCCGCTCAAACAGCGCCCGGGCATCGGCACGCTGAGCAACATCCTGTTCGTCGGGCTCTTCGCCGACCTGGTGATCTGGATCCTGCCCACGCCGGCCCCTCTGGCGGCACGCTGGGCCTACCTGCTCTCGGCCGTCGTGCTCATCGCCGCCGCGACCGGCCTGTACATCGGCGCCGGCCTCGGCCCGGGGCCCCGGGACGGCCTGATGACCGGGCTCAACCGGCTCGGCCTGTCGATACGGCTGGCGCGCACGCTGGTCGAGCTGACCGTCCTTGCCACCGGGTGGCTGCTCGGCGGGACCGTGGGCGTGGGAACGGTCGTCTTCGCGTTCCTGATCGGCCCGCTCACGCAGTACTTCATGCCGCGGCTGCGCCCGCGGACCCGGCCCTGACCTCCCGGCCGCAGGCCCCCCTCCGCCGAGGCGTGCGCCGGAACCTCCTCGGCGTACTAGCGTGACGGCATGCGGATCGAGGACTACGCGCTCATCGGCGACATGCAGTCGGCCGCCCTCGTCGGGCGGAACGGGTCGATCGACTGGTTGTGCCTGCCCCGTTTCGACTCCCCGTCCTGCTTCACGGCCCTGCTGGGAGACGAGCGCAACGGCCACTGGTGGATCGGCCCGGCCGGCCCCGAGCGGCCGCTGAGCACCCGGCGGCGCTACCGCGAGAACACCCTCATCCTGGAGACCGAGTGGGACACCGAGGGCGGCACGGTGCGGGTCACCGACTTCATGCCGCCCCGGCAGGCCAACCCCGACCTGGTGCGCGTGGTCGAGTGCCTGGCCGGCAGCGTCGAGATGGGCACCCTCATCCGCATCCGCTTCGACTACGGCCGCATCGTGCCGTGGGTGCGCCGCACCGACGGCCTGCTCCAGGCCATCGGCGGGCCCGACTCGGTCTGGCTGCACTCCCCCGTGCCGTTGCAGGGCGGCGACTACTCCCACAAGGCGACCTTCCGCATGTCGGCCGGCGACCGGCTGGCGTTCGTGTTCACCTGGCACCCCTCCCACTCCCCCCGGCCTCCCGAGATCGACCCGATGACCGAGCTTTCGGAGACCGAGGCGATGTGGCGGCAGTGGGTCGGCCAGTCGGCCCTCGCGACCGACGACCGCTGGCGCGAGGCCGTCGTCCGCTCGCTGATCACTCTGAAGGCGCTCACCTACTCCCCCACCGGCGGCATCGTGGCCGCGCCCACGACCTCGCTGCCCGAGGACATCGGCGGGGTCCGCAACTGGGACTACCGCTACTGCTGGCTGCGCGACGCCACGATGACCCTCGACGCGCTGATCGGCGCCGGCTACGTCGACGAGGCGCGCGACTGGCGTGAGTGGCTGCTGCGCGCCATCGCCGGACGCCCGCAGGACCTGCAGATCATGTACGGCGTCGCCGGCGAGCGCCGCCTGCCCGAGATGGAGCTGCCCTGGCTGGAGGGCTACGAGGACTCCCGCCCGGTGCGCCTCGGCAACGCCGCGGTCGACCAGCTCCAGCTCGACGTGTACGGCGAGGTGATGAACTGCCTCTACCTGGCGCAGGCGTCGGGGCTGGCCACCATCTCGCGCACGTGGGCGATCCAGCGGTCGCTGATGGACTTCCTCGAGTCGCACTGGGACGAACCGGACGAGGGCCTGTGGGAGGTGCGCGGGCCGCGCCGGCACTTCGTCCACTCCAAGGTGATGGCCTGGGTGGCCGCCGACCGGGTGATCCGGCAGGTCGAGCGGTTCGGCCACACCGGCCCGGTCGACCGCTGGCGCGGGCTGCGCGAGCGCATCCACGCCGAGATCCTGGCCAAGGGCTACGACTCCGAGCGCAACACCTTCACCCAGTCCTACGGGTCCAGCGAGCTGGACGCCGCGCTGCTGCTGATCCCGCAGACCGGCTTCCTGCCGCCCGACGACCCCCGCGTCACCGGGACGATCGAGGCGGTCGAGCGCGAGCTGATGTCGGACGGCTTCGTGCTGCGCTATCCGCTGGCCCACCAGAACTCGGTGGACGGCCTGACGGGCGGCGAGGGGGCGTTCCTCGCGTGCAGCTTCTGGCTGGCCGAGGCGCGGGCCATGGTGGGAAGGCGCGAGGAGGCCGTCGAGCTGTTCGAGAAGCTCCTGTCACTGCGCAACGACGTGGGGCTGCTGGCCGAAGAGTACGACCCCCGCTATGGACGCCTGGTCGGCAACTTCCCGCAGGCCTTCAGCCACGTCCCGCTGATCCACACCGCCCACACCCTCTCCGGCTCCGCCGGCGCCCTCCGCCACACCGCGCTCCTCGGCTGAGGGCCCCGCCGCATCCCGGCCCCCGCCGAGCCCTCGAGCGACGCCGGGACGTCTGAATTTCAGCTGCCGTCCGGCGTACTGCTCCCGTACGCTCGATGGCAGACGATCGGAGAGACGCGGATGTTGGAGGAACTGGTCGCCACCGCCGGGACGACGATCGTGGCGGCGATGGCGACGTCCGCTTGGGACACCGTCCGTCACCAGGTCGCCGAGTTCGTCCGGCGCTTCGGGGCCAAGGAGCAGGCCGACGCGGCGGAGGCCCTGCTGGACGGCAACGCGGCCCAGATCGAGCGGGCCAAGGATCCCGAGAAGGCACGTACCCGGCTGCGCGGCGGGTGGGAGCAGATCCTGGAGGATCTCCTGGCCGACAGGCCCGACGCCGCTGACGAGCTGCGGAGTCTGGTGACGCGGGCGCAGGCGGCGTTGCCGCCGGCCCAGCGCACCTGGGTTCAGACGATCACCGCGTCCGGGCCGGGCTCGGTCGCGGCGGGCGCGATGGGTGGCGACGTCATCTTCCACGCCCCGGTGACCGGCCCTCCCCCGGTCCAGCAGTGAGCCGCGGCGATGACCGCCGCAGGGGACTTCCAGGCCGGGCCTGAAGACGTCCAGCAGCACGTACACGCGGTGGCGGGCAACGCCTACGGTGCGATCGGCGCCGACATCCACATCTTCGGCAACGGCACGCCGGTGTATCTGCTGTTCCGGTACAGCCCTTCGCGGGGGTACGAGCCGGGTGCGCCGGCCGCCCAGCCCAGTCGTCTGCTCGACGCGCGGGCCGAGGTCGTCACGTTCTCCGGAAGGCAGGACGACGTCGCCGCCCTCGTCGCGTGGCGGGAGGCGGCGCCGCGGACGGCGGTCCGCTGGCTGCACGGTCCGGGCGGCCAGGGCAAGACCCGGCTCGCCAGGCATTTCGCCGCGCTCAGCGACGCCCGGGGCTGGCTGGTGGTCGACGCCGTACAAGGCACCGACGCCTACCCGCCCACGGCCGGCGGCCAGGATCTGCGCCTGGCCGATCTCCAAGGCGTCCTTCTGATCGTCGACTACGCCGACAGATGGCCCGTGAGCTACCTGAGCTGGCTGTTCCAGAACCGGTTGCTGCGGCAGGACGTGCCGGTGCGCGTGCTCCTGCTGGCGCGCTCGGCCCAGGCGTGGCCGGCCGTCCGCGGAAAGATCGCCAAGCTTCGCTCCGGCATCGAGACGTCCACTCATTCCCTGGCGGGCCTTCCGGAGGGAGACGACGTCCGCGCCGACATGTTCAGGGTGGCCCGAGACGACTTCGGGGCGCATTTCGGGGCCGTCACGGCCGAGGACCTCCTCGCCATCCGGCCGCCCCGGTCACTGCGCCATCCGGACTTCGGGCTGACGCTGGCCGTGCACATGGCCGCCCTCGCCGCCGTGGACGCCCGCGCGCGAGGCCGCGGCCTTCCGGAGGACATGGTCGGGCTGACCGTCTACCTGCTGGACCGCGAACACGAGAACTGGCGCCAGCTGTACGAGAACGCGGCCGCCGGGCTGTCGTTCGCGACCTCCGACCGGGTGATGTCGCGAGTGGTCTTCACCGCCACCCTCGTGGGCCCGGCGAGGCGGGAGGAGGCCGTCCGGATTCTGGGCCGGGTGTTACCGGAGGTCCCGGCCGAGCGGACGCTGGCCGAACACGCCGTCTGCTATCCGCCGGCCGACCCTGAGCGGGCCGGCGTCCTGGAGCCGCTCATGCCCGACCGGCTGGCCGAGGACTACCTCGCACTGACGCTCGACGGCCACGGCCACCCCGACCACCAGGCCGATCCGTGGTCCAACGAGGTGCCGGAGAAGCTGTTCCGGCCGGGGTTCGGGGAGCCGTACCCGGCGCACGCGCCCCGCGTGCTGACCTTCCTGAACGCCGCCGCCGAACGCTGGCCGCACGTGCTCGACGTCCTCCAGACGCTGCACCATGATCTCCCCCTCCGGGAGCACGTCACCCTCGACATCCCGGCGGCGCAGGTCGCCATCCGTCTCGCGGGCCGCGTCCTGGCCTCGACGGAGGACCCTTCGGCCCTCGCCGACGCCCATCGCGATCTGGCCACGGCCTACGCCAGGACCGGCCGGCGCGCCGAGGCCGTCCGCGAGGCCGACCAGGCGGTGGGGATCCTGCGCCGGTTGAGCGCCGAAGACCCGGAGACGTACCTGTTCGGACTGGCCGCCGCGCTGCACGGCCTCGGCATGGCGCTCGACGCGTCGGGCCGTACCGCGGAGGCGGTCGCCGCCGTGGAGGAGGCCGTCGCCATCATGCGCCGGCACAGCACATCCAAGTACCAGTACCTGCGTGCGCTCGCGCCCGCGCTGGACGACTTCGGCAACCTCCTGGACCTCGTCGACCGGCGGGACGAGGCCCTCGCCGTCACGCAGGAGGCCGTCGCGATCAGGCGGCAGCTCACCGCGGCGCCCGCGCCGCAGATCCGGGAGGTCGACGGCTTCCGGATCGCGAACGTCAACATGGACAAGGCCAATCTCGGCGACGAGCTCACCTATCTCACCAAGTCGCTCGACAACTTGGGCCTGCGGCTCGGCGCGGACGGACGGCCGGCGGACGCGGTCGTACCGGCCGCGGAGGCGCTGTCGATCCGCCGCCGCCTCGCCCAGGACGACCCGGAGGCGTACCTTCCCTGGCTGGCGATCTCGCTGCACAACACCGGTCTGTGGCTGCACGACGTCGGCATCCTCGACGAGGCCCACGAGCTGGTCACCGAGTCGGTGGCGATCCGGCGCCGCGTCGCCGCCGTCAACCCGGCCGTGTACCGGCCCGAACTCGACCGATCGCAGGACCTCCTGCACCGGGTCGAGGAGGCGCGAGCCGCCTGGGCGACGCCGCGGGGCCCGCGGAGCGAGCCCACGAGCCTGCTCGCCGAGCTGGACGCGGTGCGGGCGACGACGCCGGGCCGGACGGCCGACGAGGCGGCGCTGGTGGTCTACGAGCGGGCCCTGGCCATCGCCAGGGAGCGTCGTCACCTGGGCAACGAGGCCGCGTGCCTGGTCAACCTCGGCAGCGTCCTGCGGCGGCTCGGCCGTGGCGAGGAGGCCGTCGCGGCGTCCACCCGAGCGCTCGCCCTGTTCCAGGACATGGGGGATCCGGCCAGGCTCGCCCGGGCGCGGGGCAACCTCGGCAGCGCCCTGCGGGACAGCGGCCGCCTTCCGGAGGCGGCCGACATGCTGCGCGCGGCCGTGGCCGACTTCACCGCGCTCGAAGAGTGGACGGACGCGGGGATCGCCCTGAACAACCTGGCGCACGTCCACCTCGACGCGGACCACCCCGACGACGCCGAGCCCGCCGCGAGGAAGGCCGTCGAGATCTTCCGTGACCGCGGCGACCGGCGTCACGAGGCGGAGGTGATGCTCACCCTCGGCAAAACGCTCCAGAAACAGGGGCGGTACGAGGAGTCCATGGCCGTCCACATGGACAACCGCGAACTCTGCGAGGAGATCCACGATCAGCACCGCTTCGCCCAGGTGCTCCGCGCCGCCGGGGACACCCTCTGGCACATGGAGATGTACGGCGAGGCCGCGGAGGCGTACTACGCGTCGGCCCGCTCCTTCGACGATCTGGGTGACCGGGAAGGCTTCGCCGAGTCGACTCTGAACCTCGGCATGGCCCACCGTCTCAACGGCGACATCCGGATGGCGGCCCACGATCTGCGGACCGCCGCCGATGTCTACGACACCCTCGGCGAGCGGTACGCCATGGCCACGGCCCTGCGTCACCTGGGCGGGGTCCTGCGGGCCGACGGTCAGCCGCTCCCGGCCGCCACGGCCCTGCGCCGGTCGGCGGAGATCCTGCGCGACCTCGGCAGGCCGCGGGACGAAGCCGCCGTACTCGCCGAACTCGCCGTCGCGCAGCTCCAGGACAACCTCTACGAGGCGGCGCTCGCCACCAGCCGAGCGGCGTTGCGCGTCTGCCGCGAGACCGGCGATCGAGACGGCGAACGCCGCGCGCTGAACGCCCTGGCCCTCGCCCTGCGTTACCTGAATCACCTCGACGAGGCGATCATGGTCCATCGCGAGGAGCTCGGCCTTGCCCGTGACCTCGACACCTCTGAGCTCACCGCCGACGCACTCCACGATCTCGGCACCACGTTGCGCTACGCGGGACGTTACCGAGACTCCGCCTCGGTCCTGCGCCGGGCGGCCGCCATCCACCGGCAGGCCGGCGCCCGCGAGAAGCTCCGGCTGACCATGACGAACCTCACCATGACCAGGAGAGCGCGACTTCGGCTCGGTGGCGTCGCCCGCATGCTGGCGCGGTGCTATGCCCGCTTCCGTACCGTCCGTGGTCTCAGGCGTCTCGCCGCGGGCACGCCCACCGCGGCGATCCGTGATTTCCGCATCGCGTACGACACATGGATCATGGCACGTGAACGTCGTTCCGAGGGCATCGCGGTCCTCGGCCTCGCGACGGCGCTCCTGCAAGCCGGCGAACTCCCTGAAGCCGCCAGAGCCGGCGACTTCGCCGCACAGATCTTCCACCACAGCGGCGACGCCGCCCTCGAGCGCAGGGCCGCGCTCGTCCACGAGCGGGCGACCGCGGAGGTCTCACCACCCCGCGACTGAATCCACGGCCGGGGTCTGTTCCAGGTCTCCGGCCTTGGTCGGATGACCATGCCCCCATGCGCCATCCGTGTCAGAGCGGAACCCCGCCAGGATCGGGGAAACGGCTTCCTAGCGGCCCTTGGCCATGGCGGCGAGGAGGCGGGCGAAGTCGGGGGGCGGGGCGACGACCAGGCGGCGCTGGCCGTTCTGGACGACCAGATCGGCCTGGATGCGGGTCAGGCGGCCGTGGTTCCACCAGTACACGTGCGGGCTGAGGCCGTCGTCGTGCGCGCGGTACTCGCGGTGGGCCAGCAGCCACAGCCGCTCGATGGCGCGCATCACCGACAGGCCGTCGATGGGGTGGACGATCATCTCGCCGGGGCGGGGAAGCGCCACGAGAAGGCCGTCGGGAGAGACCAGCAGGTATTCCTCGATCTTGCGCAGGTGCACGGCGGAGCTGGCAGGCGAGCCGGTCATGACGTAGGCGAAGATGCCGTCGAGCTCGACCCGCTCGGCCGACAGCCGCTCGTCGGCGAGCACGTTGTGCCCCGCCGCCTCCAGCGCCTCCACCGGTGGGACCGGCCAGCAGAACGCCTCCTCCGGCCGCACCGGGCGTCCGGAGACGGTGAGGATCTCGATCAGGTCGGAGCCCAGGTGGCGGCCGATCAGCCGGGAGGGGTCGTCCTCCAGCCCGTCGGCGAGCACCACCCGCGTGCGCAGCAACGGCAGGACCTGGGCGTAGTCGCACACGTCCGGCAGGTCGTCGGCCCGGGCCACCGCCCGCGCCAGGTGCTCGGAGACCAGCGTCGGCCAGTCTTCGCGCGAGCGCCGCCCCGCCTCGCGGCGCAGCCCGTCCAGCCGCACGGTCACGGTGCGCGGCCCGGTGAGCGCCATCGAGGAGCCGCCCGGCTCGAAGGCGTGGTCGTAGCCGAGGCTCTCGGCCACCAGCGCGAGGAGGGAGTCGAGATCGGCGTCCCCGATCGAGCGCCGCGACGCGCCGGCCCGCCGGTCCCGGTATCGCCTGAACAAGCCCACGCAGGCTCCCAACTGCCACGGTGTGTTCCCCCGAACGGGGCCTACAGTGCCGTAGCAGGGTCGCGGAACAGGCAAGTCAAAGAGCACGATTCGGTATCAATGACCGCGTCCGCCCCCATCCAGGCGGTGAACTGTGGTGTCCCGTGACCGATCGGCAGGCCGGCGATCATCGGCACGCCGAGCGGGGCCAGCCGGTCGACCAGCACCGGCATCGGGTCGCCGCACCGCACCCACGAGCCGAGCACGATGCCGAGGGCTCCGGTCAGGCATCCGGCCTGCAGCAGCTGGGTGAGCATGCGGTCGATCCGATAGGGCTCTTCGCCGACGTCCTCCAGCAGCACGATGTGCCCCTGGCCGCGCATGGCGTACGGGGTGCCGCACAGCGCCGCGAGCAGCGACAGGTTGCCGCCGGTGAGCGGCCCTTCGGCGTGGCCGGACACGATCACCTGATCGCCGGCCACCGGGTCGGGCATGTCCCCCTCGAACAGCGAGGCGCGAAGGTGCGCCAGCGAGGACTCGTCGGGACCGTCGGCGTCGCTCAGCGTGGCGCACGCCGGCATCGGGCCGAAGCAGCTCGCGACGCCCAGCCGCACGGCGAACGCCTGGTGCAGCGCGGTGACGTCGCTCGACCCGAGCAGGATCTTGGGCCGGGCCGCCCCCATGGCCGCCCAGTCGAGCAGGTCGAGCAGGCGGGTCGCGCCGTAGCCGCCGCGCGCGCAGATGACGGCCCGCACGTCGGGGTCGCACCACGCGTCCTGCAGGTCGGCGGCCCGGCCGGCGTCCGACCCGGCCAGGTGGCCCCGCCGGTTGAGGACCCTGGGCATGACCACGACGTCCAGGCCGATCTCTGTGAGGATCTGGCGGCCCCGCGCCAGGCGGACCGGGTCGACCGGCCCGGAGGGCGCGACGACGGCCACCCGGTCGCCGGGGCGGAGCCGGCCGGGGACCCATAGCCGCCTGTCCCTCATCGCCCACCTCCGGTCACGTGGATTCGTCCTGATTTCGGGACGTCAGAAACCCGTGAATTGGCGGAAACCTCCGCCGTTGTGAGTACGCTTACCCAGGTGACGCCATGTACCACCGACGGGCGGGGCGTGGCCGGTTCGTTCACCTCGCAAAGGGTGTCAGACTGTCCTCACTTATGCGACCCCCGACCCACATTCTGGTCGTCAACGGCATCAAGGTCCGCAGGCCGGTGTTCGTGCTCGGCGCGCCGCACTCCGGCGTGGACCTTCTCGCGCGTGCGCTGAAACGCTCGCCCGGCTTCCACGTCACCATGGGCCGGGCCGCTGTCGCCCACGTGGTCTACGCGTTCGCCCGCCGTCCGTCGATCATGCGCAGGAAAGGCGGCGGCGCGGTGCGGGTGCTGCGCGACGCGCTGGCCGAGGCATGGCAGATCGTCCCCGGGGCCTGCGCCGAGTGCCCGGCGTCGTGCCGGGAGGCCGGCGCGGTCACCGGCGGCGGCCCGTGCGCCTCTCCCGGCGCCGTCGTCCGGTTCGGTGACGCCAACCCCGACCTGCTGTACAGCGCGCCGGTGCTGCTCCAGGCCTTCCCCGACGCCCGTTTCATCCAGCTCATCCGCGACGGCAGGGACGTCGCCGCCGATATGCTCGCCGACCGCGCCTCCATGAGCCTGTTCCGCACGAGCATGCTCAGCGACGAGACCGAGTTCCCCAACCCGTTCCTCGGCGTCAACTCCGGCGAGCATCGCGACCGGTGGACGGCGATGGACTCGGCGGGCAAGTGCGCCCTGCGCTGGCGCAGCGCCGTGCGGCTGAGCGCCGCGCTGCGCCAGGAGATGCCGCACGACCAGCTCCTCACGCTGCGCTACGAGGACATGGCCTCCTCGCCGGGGCAGACGGTGGCGGCGGTGTCCGCGTTCGTCGAGAGCCGGGTCTCCAAGGTCGCCCTGTACGGCGCGTCGGCGCCCAAGGTCGGCGCCTGGCGGTCCCGGCTGCGGCCCGAGGCGGTCACGCTCGTCGAGAAGGTCGCCAAGGAGGAGCTCACCCGCCTCGGCTACCTCTGACCCACCCGGGGTTTCCAAGATCCCCGGCTCGCGTCAGCCCTCTGAGGGGGTGACCGAAAGGCGAACGGGGGCGGGTCTTGAGAAGAGTGGCCAGTTGCGGAGGGCGGCGTCGGCCATCTCCTGGAGTTCGTCGCGGCCGACACCGCTCGCGGCCTGTACGGCGATGCCGTAGGCGAAGGTGGTGACGTAGCGGGCCAGTAGCCCCGGATCGGTGTCCGCAGGCAGGTCGCCGTCGTCGACGGCCCGCTGGAACCGTGCTCTGACGCGGGAGTAGCCGTCGTTGCGCCAGGCGACGAGGAGGTCGCGGATCTCCTGCCCGGAGTCACCCGCGGTCAGGGCGCCGTGGACGCCCAGGCACCCGTGCGGATCGGCCGGGCGGGTGGTGGTTCGCACGGTGCCGGCCAGGATCGCGGCGGCGACGCCGAGGGCGGTCGGCTCCTCCATGGCTCGGGCCAGGTATGCGCTCGGGCCTTCGGTGTAGCGCTCCAGAGCCTTGCGGAACAGCTTCTCCTTGTTGCCGAAGGCCGCGTACATGCTGGTGGTGGAGATGCCCATCGCGTTCGTCAGGTCGGCGGTGCTGGCCCCCTCGTAGCCGTGCCTCCAGAAGACCAGCATGGCGCGCTCGAGAGCTTCGTCGGCGTCGAATCCTCGCGGCCGGCCGATGGAGCCGCTCCGTCTCTTCTCCACTCCCCCACCCTACCCCTTCTGTAGCGATCGCTACAGAAGTGCTATCGTTCGACTTCTGTAGCGATCGCTGCAGAAGTCGCTGTGCACGCGGGACCGCCTGGAGGAAGGACCCCGTGCACAAGACCCGCCCCGCACGACGCCGGCGAACGTCTCCGGCGGCCGGCCGAGTCTCAGATCAGGGCCGGCAACTCGAAGAACACTCCGGACACCGCCAGCGGCCCACCCTGGCCACATGATTCGCGAGGACACGCAATGACCATCACACTGATCACCGGGGCCAACAAGGGCATCGGTTTCGAGACGGCCAGACAGCTTCTGGCGTTGGGCCACGTCGTCTACATCGGCGCGCGTGACGTCGAGCGAGGCGAGAAGGCGGCGGCGGCGCTCGGCGCACGATTCGTGCAGCTCGACGTGACCGACGACGCGTCGGTGAGCAACGCGCTGGCGACGATCGGCTCGGCCGAGGGCCGGCTCGACGTCCTTGTGAACAACGCGGGCATCTTGGGGGACGGAGTCACCGACGGTCCCACGGCTCTACGAGCCTTCGACACCAATGCGGTGGGAATCGTGCGCGTCACGGAGGCGGCGCTTCCCCTCCTGCGTAAATCGTCGAACCCGACCGTGGTCACCGTTTCGAGCAGTGCCGGATCGTTCTGGGCGGTGACCAATCCGGACCGGCCGGAATTCGGCCTGCCTTTGGCGCTCTACTCCGCCTCGAAGGCCGCGGCCACCATGCTCACGGTCCAGTACGCCAAATCCCAGCCGGGCATCAAGTTCAACGCGGTCGAGCCCGGCACCACCGCGACGGACCTGACCGCGGCGTTCGGAATCGGAAGGGCGCCGGAGGCGAGCGCCAGGGTCGTCGTGCGTCTGGCGACTCTCGACGCGGACGGCCCGACAGGAACCTTCCAGGACGAGAACGGGGAAGTGCCCTGGTAGCCGCGCAGGTACGAGGCTGCGAGCACGCGGAGAGAGACTCCTCACCGCCGCCGGACCGCTAGCGCTGGTGGGCGAACTGGGTGCTGTAGAGCTCGGCGTAGGCGCCGTTCGCGGCGAGCAGGTCGTCGTGACGGCCTCGCTCGACCACATGTCCGTCCTCCACGACCAGGATCTCGTCGGCCTCGCGGATCGTGGAGAGCCGGTGGGCGATCACCAGGGAGGTGCGGCCGGCCAGCGCCGTCTTCAGCGCCCGCTGCACGGCGGCCTCCGACTCGGAGTCCAGGTGGGCGGTGGCCTCGTCGAGCACCACCACCCGCGGGGCCTTCAGCAGCAGTCTGGCCAGCGCGACGCGCTGCTTCTCGCCGCCCGACAGCCGGTAGCCCCGGTCGCCGACGACGGTGTCCAGTCCGTCGGGCAGCGCTTCGACCAGCTCGCCGATCTGCGCCGCGCGCAGCGCCTCCCAGACCTCCTCGTCGGAGGCGCCCGGGCGGGCGTAGCGGAGGTTGACGCCGATCGTGTCGTGGAACAGGTGGGCGTCCTGCATCACCACGCCCACCGTCTCGCGCAGCGAACCAAGGGTGGCCTCGCGCACGTCGACGCCGTTGACGCGCACCGCGCCGCCGGTCACGTCGTACAGCCGCGAGACCAGCGAGGTGATCGTGGTCTTGCCGGCCCCGGAGGGCCCGACCAGCGCGATCAGCTGGCCCGGCCTGGCGGTGAAGGTGACGCCCTTCAGCACCTCCTGGCTCGGGCCGGTGTCGGGCCGGGCGACCGACTCCAGGGAGGCCAGCGAGACCTCCTCGGCCGCCGGGTAGCGGAACTGGACGTCGTCGAACTCGATGGTGACCGGCCCGCCGGGCAGCGGCCGGGCGTCCGGGCTCTCGGCGACCATCGGCTTGAGGTCGAGCACCTCGAACACCCGGTCGAAGCTGACCAGCGCGGTCATCACGTCCACGTGGACGTTGGACAGGCTCGTCAGCGGGCCGTAGAGGCGCATGAGCATCGCGGCGAGCGCGATCAGGGTGCCGAGCGGGAAGGCCCCGTCGACCACGAGCGCGCCGCCCGCCCCGTACACCAGCGCGGTGGCGAGCGCGGCGACCAGGCCGAGGGCGACGCGGAACACCGTGGCGTACATGCCGACCGTGATGCCGACGTCGCGCACGCGGCCGGCCCGCTCGCTGAAGTGCGCGGCCTCGTCGTCCGGGCGGCCGTACAGCTTGGCGACCATGGCGCCGGCGACGTTGAATCGCTCGGTCATGACCGAGCTCATCTCGGCGTCGAGCTGCATCTGCTCGCGGGTCAGCCCGGACATGCGGCGGCCGACGTACCGGGCGGGGAAGATGAAGATCGGCAGCAGGATCAGGGCCACGAGCGTGACCTGCCACGACAGGATCAGCATGGCGCCGAGCACCATGATCAGGCTGACGACGTTGGACACCACGGCCGACAGTGTGCTGGTGATGGCCCGCTGCGCGCCGATGACGTCGCTGTTCAGCCGGGAGACCAGCGCGCCGGTCTGGGCGCGCATGAAGAACGCCACCGGCATGCGCTGGACGTGGTCGAAGACCTCGGTGCGCAGGTCGTAGATCAGACCCTCGCCGATGCGCGAGGAGAACCAGCGCTGGGCCAGCCCGAGGCCGGCGTCCAGCAGGGCGAGGGCCGCGATGACCAGGGACAGCATGACGACGACGTCGGCCCTGCGCGGGATGACGCCGTTGTCGATGATGGACTTCAGCAGCAGCGGGTTGGCGATGACGATCACCGCGTCCAGCACGACCAGCCCGAGGAAGGCGGAGATCTGCGCGCGGTAGGGCCGCGCGTACCGGGCGATGCGCGGCACCGTCCCCGGCGTGAGCCGCTCTTTGGTCACCGAGCTGTCCCGTCTCAGGGACCGCATCACCTGGGGCCCGTATCCCCCGCCCATCATCGACATCCGTCGACCGCCGATCTTCGTCCTCGCGCGCTCGGCCCGCGGGCTTCTGCCCGGGTTCCTCCTCCGGCCAAGCAGGGGAACCGCCCTCGCGATTCCCTGGTCAGCTCAGGGCGAACGATCACCCCTGACGGCCGGCCCCCCGAACAGCTTCCTGATGCGCGCCGCCTGCTCGGCGCCCTCGGCCGCCGCCTGCTCCTCCAGCGTGCGGCCCGCGGCTCCCTGGAGCAGCCGCTTGGTCGCCGTCGCGGCGTCCCGGTCGGCCGTCAGCAGGGACGAGGCCAGCTCCCGCGTCGCCGCCTCCAGTTCCCCCGCGGGGACGACGCGCTCGGCCAGGCCGAGGCGCAGTGCTTCACCGGCCTCCACCACGCGCGCCGTCAGGCAGATCTCCACGGCGCGCGACAGGCCGACGAGATCGACCAGCGGCTTGGTGCCCGTCAGGTCGGGGACCAGCCCGAGTGCGGGCTCCTTCATACAGAACTTCACGTCGTCGGCGACGACCCGCAGATCACAGGCCAGGGCCAGCTGGAAACCCGCTCCGATCGCATGCCCCTGCACCGCGGCGATCGACACGATGTCGGGGCGGCGCAGCCACAGGAAGCCCTGCTGGAACTCCCTGATGCGCCGCTCGATCGTCCCGCCATCGTGCGTGGCCGCGGACGCGAAGGACCCCTGCCCCGGGATCCCCCCGGGCGTGAACAACCGCACGTCTATGCCGGCTGAGAAGGACGGCCCCTCGCCTCTGACCACGACGACGCGCACCTGCTCCGGCAGCGTTGTGCCGATCTGAGCCAGAGCGGACCAGGTGGCGAACGTCTGGGCGTTCCGCCGCTCGGGCCGGTCAAGTGTGATCGTCGCGATCTCGCCGTCCACCTCCAGGCGCAGACCGATCTCTGCGAGCTGTTCGCTGTCAGGGGCTCTTTCAGCTTCGCCGCGCACCCCTCCGGCGCGCGTCGGCGCTCCATGCGTGCCCGGCTCGGCATCATCGCTCGCCGAGATGTCCGCCGCACTCCCCCCTACCGTCGCTTCCGCCATCGCCCGCTCCGTCCGACAGTCGCCATCCCGTCACGCCCGAACCCGGTGCAGGTCCAGAATGAGATTCTACCGGCGCGGGCGGGACGGGCTTCGACTGAACGGCACGAGCGGCTGCGGTCGCGCGTATCCGAGGCGTCCTTTAGCGCTTGGACTTGCCCCGTGTGGCGCCCCCGCGCCCCCGCAGAGTCACGCCGGACTCGCTGAGGATGCGGTGGATGAACCCGTATGACCTGCCGGTCGACGCGGCGAGCGCACGGATGCTCTCACCCGCGGCATACCGCTTCTTGAGATCGGCGGCCAGTTTTTCACGGTCGGCCCCGGTCACCCGGGTGCCCTTCTTGAGAGTCTCGGCCACGAGTACCTCCTGTAGTGCCAGACTTCCGCAGCGTTACTCACGCCATGATCAGTCATTTCAGCCGGATCGGCTACCTACTCCATGGGAAAAGATCCGTACCCGCTCAAATTAAGATCAGGCAAGTGCCACAAGATCGGAAAATTCATCGCTCCAAGCGTCTTCGACTCCGTCTGGTAGCAAGATCACTCTATCGGGTTGCAGGGCCTCAACAGCACCCTCATCGTGAGTAACTAGGACAATTGCCCCCGAATAGGATCTTAGCGCTGAAAGTACTTGATCGCGGCTAACGGGATCGAGGTTGTTCGTGGGCTCGTCCAGCAGGAGGACGTTGGCGCTCGACAACACCAGCGTGGCCAGGGCCAGCCGGGTCTTCTCGCCTCCCGACAACACGGCGGCCGGCTTGTCGGCGTCGTCCCCGGAGAACAGGAAGGAGCCGAGGACCTTGCGCAGCGCCACGTCGGGCACGTCAGGGCCCGCGGAGCGCATGTTCTCCAGCACGGTGCGCCCGGCGTCCAGTGTCTCGTGCTCCTGGGCGTAGTAGCCCAGCTTGAGGCCGTGACCGGGCCTGACCTCCCCGGAATCGGGCGCTTCGATGCCGCCCAGCATGCGCAGCAGCGTGGTCTTGCCCGCGCCGTTGAGGCCGAGCACGACGACCCTGCTGCCCCGGTCGACCGCCGCGTCGACGTCGGTGAAGACCTCCAGCGAGCCGTAGGACTTCGACAGGCCGGTGGCCGTCAGCGGGGTGCGCCCGCACGGGGCGGGATCGGGGAAGCGGAGCTTGGCCACCTTGTCGCTGCGCCGCTCCTCCTCGACGCCCGCGAGCAGGCGCTTGGCCCGGCGCTCCATGTCCTGCGCGGCCTTGGCCTTGGTGGCCTTGGCGCGCATGCGGTCGGCCTGCGAGAGCAGCTGGGACGCCTGGCGCTCGGCGTTCGCGCGCTCGCGCTTCCTGCGTCGCTCGTCGGTCTCGCGCTGGGCCAGATAGGTGGTCCAGCCGACGTTGTAGGTGTCGATGACGCCGCGGTTGGCGTCGAGGTGCAGGACCCGGTTGACCGTCGCTTCAAGAAGCCCGACATCGTGGCTAATAATGATCAAGCCGCCCTGGTGGGATCGTAAAAAATCACGAAGCCACCCGATTGAGTCCGCATCGAGGTGGTTTGTCGGCTCGTCAAGAAGGAGAGTCTCCGCTCCGCTGAACAGGATGCGAGCCAGTTCCACCCGCCGCCGCTGTCCGCCGGACAGCGTCTGGAGAGGCTGCTTGAGCACGCGCTCGGGCAGGCCCAGGCTGGAGGCGATCGAGGCCGCCTCGGCCTCCGCGGAGTACCCGCCGAGGACGTGCAGGCGGTCCTCCAGGCGGCCGTAGGCGCGCACCGCGCGGTCGCGCACGCGCACGTCGTCGGAGGCCATGCCCACCTCGGCCTCGCGCAGCTCGCGCAGCACCTCGTCCAGGCCGCGGGCCGACAGGATGCGGTCGGAGGCGATCACCGACAGGTCTCCGGTGCGCGGATCCTGGGGGAGGTAGCCGACGCTGCCGGTGGTGCTCACCGTGCCGGCGGCGGGCAGGCCCTCGCCGGCGAGCACCTTGGTGAGCGTGGTCTTGCCGGCCCCGTTGCGGCCCACCAGGCCGATGCGGTCTCCGGGATTGACCCGGAAGGACGCCCCCTCGATGAGCAGGCGGGAACCGGCGCGCAGTTCGATCTCGGACGCGATGATCATGATGAGGGAACACTCCCAGAGCGGGGAACAAGGTCGAAGAACGTGCTGTCGGTGGATACCGGAAAACGCGGCAGGGCGGCCGTGCGGCTCGGCCCGCTTCGTGAGTGCGCCGATCAATCGGGAGTGCGCATAGGCCTAGTGTACGGGCTGCTCGCGGCGGGTCGATGGTCCGCGCGCCCACCGGTTCGCGGTCCGCTCAGCGAACCGAGCGCCCCGCCGCCTCCCGGTCCGCCCATCCGGCCGGCACGTCGCCCCGTCGCCGGCCGCGGCCGGCAGGGTCCTGCCGGCCCGCACCGCGGAAGGCGGATCGCCGGCCCTGCCGCCCGGGAACGGCCGGCGGGAGGTCGGGGACATCGGCGAGACGGGCCTGGCCTGGCCTACGACCGCGGCGAGATCATGCCGCTCGTGCGATGACGCGGGGACCCGCACCCGGAGTATCCGGTGATCGCCGGGGGATCGGAGCACGCTCGCACCTGGGCGACGCGGACGGGGTTCAGCCCGCGGGGTCGAGCAGGCGGATGCGGACGGCGCGGAAGTCGTCGGGGGTGTCCTGGAGCACGGCCAGGCGGGGGTCGGGCACGTCGAGGAAGGGGGCGGCCTCCAGGGCGAAAAGGGGTGCGAGCCGCCGGTCCGCGCGCAGGGCGTCGACGGCACGGCGGTCTCCTCCGAGGACCACCGCCTCGAGCGCGTCCGCGCGCGGCAGGAGCACCCGCGCCGCCACCTCGGCCGCCGCCCGCGACGCCTCGCCGGCCTGCTTCTCCCTGCGGCGGGCGAAGCGATGTTGCGACCAGCCCCCGGCCGCGCTGCGCCCGTGCACGAGGCGCGAGCCCACCTTGGAGACGACCAGCCGCCGCCCCTCGAACACTCCGGCCGCGTGGCCTCCGAGGCGGACCAGCAGGACCCCGACCACACGATCGGCGGCCGCGTGCGCGACCAGGGCCGGCAGAAGACCCTCCCCCCGGAGATCGGCCGACGCGCCCGAGTCGCGATCCCCAGACCGCGCGCCTCGCGCGTCACGGTCCCCGAAGAACGCGCCCCGCGGGTCACGGTCACCAGAGGGCTCCCCCTGCGGGTCACGGTCGAAGGACGGCGCCTCCTCCGCGGACGACGCGCCCAGCGGGTCGCGGTCTCGGGACGGCGCGCCCAGCGGGGCTCGATCCGCGGGGGACGCGGTGCCGGCACTGGGGCCGGAAAGCGGGGGAAAGGGCACCTGCAGTTCGGCGAGGGCGCCGTCGGCGGCCCTCAGGCGCACGACATCGCCGGCGATGACCGCCTCGGCCGTCCCGTGCCGTTCGGCGAACCCGCGCAGCCACCGCTCGAGGCGTTCGGGCGCGACGGACACCCACCGTCCCCCGCCCGCCGCCGGTCGTCCCGCCATGACGAGCGACAGTACAGGACCGCGCCCGGCGCGCAGGGCGGACGGACGGGCTTGCGGACGTGTGGACGTGTGGACGTGTGGACGTGTGGACGGGTGGACGGGTGGACGGGTGGACGGGTGGAGGGGTGGAGGGCGGACGGGTGGAGGGCGGAAGGGGCGAAGTGACAGGCGGGAGGCGGGCGGACAGACGAGCGGGTGGGACGGTCACCCGGACCGGCAGCGGCCGGGCCTTCAAGGCCGGCGCGCGGGGCGATCTTCGACTACATGGCGTGACAGGGATTCCGACTGTCGGTAAAGGAATCCTTCCTTCCAACAGTGGGAGAAATATCCGTGAACTCCGCCCTTTAGCTGCCTTCTCAACGATAAAACCGCAGCACAATCCATGGGTGACGGTCCTCAGAACCTCCTCCCCGGCCGCCTCGACCCTGGCGACCGCCACCCACACCGACGCACCCCCGGGAGCCTCGATGGCCCCTTCGGCTACACCCGGATCTCCCGGGGCCCCCTACCCCGGAGCCGCTCCCGGTCGTCCGGGGGCGTCCTCACCGGGATTCGCGGCGACCGGCTCGGAGCATCACGGGTTCTCCTCGCCCGGGCACCCGGGTCTCCCACCGTCCACACCCCGCGGATCCGATCTCCCGTCGTCCACACCTGCCGGGTCCCATCTCCCGTCGTCCGCACCCGACGGGTCCTATTTCCCCCGGTCCGCACCCGACAGGCCCCATTTCCCCCCGTCCGGATCCGGCGGATCCCATCTCCCGCCATCCGGATCCGGCGGGTCCTTCGCGCCGGGGACGCCCGGAGCCTCGCGCGCCGCCGCGACCTTCCTGCCGATCGTCGATCTCGACACCGGAGGGGTCATCGCCGTCGAGGCGACCGCCGAGGCGGGGCCCCTCGGGACGACGCCGGGGGACGTCTCCGGCACCGTGGCCGCCGCCTACGCCGCCGCCCGTGAAGAGGCGCTGCTCCCGCTCCTGCTCACGCTGCCGTCCGGGGCCGTCGCCCAGGGGTCGGCCGCCCTCGCCCCCTTGCACGAGGCCATGCGCGCCACCGGCCGCCGGCCCAGCGAAGTGATCCTGGTGATCACGGGCGACATCGCGGCGCGGGACCGGCGGGCCCTGCTGACCGGCATCGCCGGCCTGCGGACCGTCGGCTACCTGGTCGCCGTCGGCGAGGTCGGCACCTCTCACGTCCCGCTCGACCTGATCGCCGACGCCTCACCGTACGCGCTGGTGCTGTCGCCCGGCCTGATCGAGCGGGTGCCCCGCGACGCGCGGCGCAACGCCGTCGGCGAGGCCGTCGCGCACATGGCCAAGGGCATGGGCATCCACGTCCTGGCCCCGCAGGTGCGCGAGGAGGCGCAGCTCGCCACTCTGCGCGGCTGGGGCGTCCGGCTCGCCCAGGGCCCGCTGCTCGCGCCGCCCGACTGGCGCCCCGCGCACGGCCGGGTGCACGTGCCGCTGCCGGTGCCCGCCGAACCGCGACCGTCGATGATCGACCTCGGTCCGCGCGTGCAGGAGTTCCTCATGCCGGCGGTGACCCTCGGCATGCAGGCCACGGCGGAGGAGGTGGTGGAGGCCCTCGGCACCGAGCCGTCGATCACGAGCGTCGTCCTCGTCGACGAGTACCAGCGTCCGCGGGGAAGCGTGGAGCGCAGCCGCTTCCTGCTCTCCATCGCGGGCCCCTATGGGCACGCCCTGCATGCCAAGAAGCCGGCGCACCGCCTGGCCGACCCGCCGCGCGTCGTGCCCAAGACCACCCCGGCCATAGCGGCCATGCAGGTCGCGGGCAAGGACACCGCCCGCGTGTACGACGACCTCGTGGTCGTCGACGAGGTGGGCCGCTGCATGGGCGTCGTCCACGTCGGCGACCTGATCCGCCACGTCGCCGACCTCCAGCCCACGGTCCGCTGACCGAGCGGCCCATGGTCCGCTGACCGAGCGGCCCATGGTCCGCTGACCGAGCAGCCCACGGTCCGCTGACCGAGCAGCCCATGGTCCGCTGACCGAGCAGCCGTCTTTACGTTGTAGATCACTTCGCTGGCCGCAGGCGCTTCGCCGGCTCGCACGATTCGGCACGCGAGCCTGCGACGGTCAGGACGCCGGCGCCGTCACCGCGTCAACGGCGGCACGCCCGCGGCCGATATCGCCAGACCTCGTGTGATCGTGTAGCGGCCTGTTCATCCGGGGGCGGGGATGGTGAAGTCGCCGAGGAGTCCGGAATAGCGCTTGGGCGGGGGCGGCGCGTACTCGCCGCGGGCGCTCGTGCGCAGTCCCAGGCAGATCAGCGACTCGACCAGCTTGGTGGCCGCCGTCACGCCGTCGACGACCGGGACGCCGAGGCGGGCGGAGATCTCGGCGCAGAAGGGCGCCATGCCCGCGCACCCCAGCACCACCGCGTCGCTCCCGTCGGCGTCGAGGGCCTCGGCGCACAGCCTGGTCACCACCTCGCGCGCGTCGCCGTCCGGGCGATCCAGCTCCAGCACGGGGATGTCGCAGGCGTGCACGCCCCGGCAGGCGGCGGCGAAGCCGTACCGGTGGGCGAGGTCCCAGGCGCGGCCCGCGGTCCTGGACAGGGTGGTCACCACGCTGAAGCCGCGTCCGACGAGGGTCGCGGCGTGCATGGCGGCCTGGGCGATGCCCACGACGGGGCCGGCCGCCAGCTCGCGTGCCGCGTCGAGGCCGGGGTCGCCGAAGCAGGCGATGACGTACCCGTCCGTTCCGGCGCGCTCGCCGGCCGCGACCTCGGCGAGCACCCCGGGCACGGCGAGCGCCTCGTCGTAGTGACTCTCGATCGACTCCGGGCCCATGCTCGGGCTCACGGCCACGATCGCCGTCGACGGCCCGGCCACCGCCCGGGCGCATCGGCCGATGGACTCGGTCATGGCCCGGGCGGTGTTGGGATTGATCACACGGACGACGGTCACGGGTGACGCGGGGTGGTGCCCTCCGGGGCGGCCGCGTCCACGGCGGCCCCCTCCAGGACGGCTCCTTCGGGGACGGTTCCCTCCGGTGCGGCCACTCGCTCGGCAGCGCCGTCCGAGGCGGCGGCGAGGTCGCGGTCCAGGCCGGTGATGCGGGGAGAGACCCGCTCCAGCGCCAGCAACGCCACGAAGCCCAGCCCGCAGCCGATGAACCAGCTGTAGTCGGCGACCCACGTGAGGTCGGCCGTCGTCAGCTCGAGGTCGAGCAGGAGCTTGGGGACGAGCACCGAGGCGATGGCCGGCAGGCCGGCGGCCACGGTCGCCCAGACCGCGTTGGGGTTGTAGCCGCCGCGGAACCAGTAGCGGCCGGCCCGGTCGAGCGTGAACAGCTCGTCCACCCACACCCGCTGCCGGGAGCACACGTAGTAGCCGGCGATGAGAATGCCGAACAGCGGCCCGATGAGGGCTCCGAGCAGGCCGAGCGTGTAGTGGATGGCGTCGGGGTTGCCGTACCAGTTCCATGGCGTGAGCAGCACCGACCCGACCGCCGCGATCATGCCGCCGGTGCGCCAGCTGATCCGCCTCGGGTTGACGTTGGAGAAGTCGAACGCCGGGGAGATGAAGTTGGCGACGATGTTGATGCCGACCGTCGCGATGACGAAGGTGAGCCCGCCCAGCAGGATGGCGAAGGGCGTGTCGATGCGCTGGACGGTGTGGATCGGGTCGGTGATGAGCTCGCCGAACACCGGCACCGTGGCCGAGGCGGTGATCACCGTCAGGATCGAGAAGAACAGGAAGTTGACCGGCAGCCCCAGCAGGTTGCCCCTCTTCACCGCGGCGAACGAGCGTCCGTACCGGGAGAAGTCCCCGAAGTTGAGCATCGGGCCGGAGAAGTAGGAGACGACCAGGGCGATCGCGCCCAGCATGACGGGGATGGACTCGCCGAAGCCGAGCACCTCACCCTGTGAGAGGTCGAGGCTGATGTTCTGCCATCCCGCCTGGCTCACCAGGTAGACGGCGAGGACCACCATGACCACGTACACGGCGGGCCCCGCCCAGTCGATGAACCGGCGGATGGCCTCCATGCCCTTCCAGAAGACCGCCGCCTGCGCCACCCAGAGGATGGCGTAGCAGATGTATCCGAGGGCGGACAGCCCCAGGAAGCCGTACCCGCGCACGTCGTTCAGGGCCGCCGTGGCCGGCCAGAACTTCAAGAAGATGATGATGAGCGCCTGCGAGGCCAGGTAGGTCTGCACGCCGTACCAGGCGATGGCGATGAGCCCCCGGACGATGGCCGGGATGTTCGCGCCCAGCACGCCGAAGATCGCCCGGTTGATCACCGGGTACGGCACGCCGGTCATCTGGCTGGGCTTGGCCACCAGGTTGCAGAAGACGTTGACGATGACGATGCCCGCCACGAGCGCGAACAGCACCTGCCAGCTCGCGAGGCCCAGGGCGAACAGGCTGCCCGCGGTGACGTAGCCGCCCACGCTGTGCACGTCCGACATCCAGAAGGCGAAGATGTTGTAGGAGGACCAGTTCTGATGGCGCAGCGGAGCCAGGTCCTCGTTGGCCAGCCGGGGGTCATATCCGGGCTTGACCAGGCCGCCGGCCGGAGCGTCCTCGCCGGAGGCGGGCGGCGCAGCGGGCGGGACGGGGGCGGCGTGAGGCGGGGCGGCCTCCGCCACGGTGGTGACCATGTCGTGTGCGTGGCTGGGTGGGGGTGACACACTGGATTCGGTCATTTCGCATCCCTGGGCGAAAGGTGCGGTGGACGGACATGTCCTGATCAGGGACCGGCAGTGCGGTGCGCGCTCGCGTACGGTTGAGAGAAACCCTCAACGAACACCGTTAACCTATTGCTTAACACCCGGCGGCGAATTTCGCTCGCGTTAATCCCTCGTGACATTCGGTGTGGAGGTCATGGCCGGCCCTGCGGACGTCGAAGCCATCAGCAGTGAGCGCCTCGGCCGGCGGCTTCGCGAGCTCCGCGCCCAGTCGGGCAAGTCCCTGCGGGCGGTCGCCCGCGAGCTCGGCATCTCGCCGAGCGCCGTCTCGCAGATCGAACGCGGCCTGATGCGGCCGTCGGTGAGCAGGCTCATCGCCTTCGTCGCGGCCGTCGGCGCGCCGCTGGCCGCCGTCTTCGACCTGTCCGACACCAAGGAAGCCGGCACGGGACTCGGCTCCAGCTCGCCACCCGGCTCCGCGGAACACGCTCACCAGGCCGGCCATGCCGGATCCATCGGCCCGGCAGGACGAACAGGCCCAGCAGGCCAGGACGGCGCAGCCGGGCGAACGGGACAGGATGGCTCGGCCCGGTCCGGCGGCCCGGGCCGAGCGGTCCAGCCCGCCGGGCGGGACGGCGCATCCCCGGCCGACGGACAGGACGGCGCCGGTGCGGCGGCCGGGGACCCGGGCCCCCGGGGGGACGGGGCCGCCGAGGCGGGCACGTCGTTCACCGTCCGGAGAGCGGGCGAGGTGGCGCCCATCCTGCTCGGCGGCGGAGTCGCCTTCCGCAGGCTCTCACCCGAGCCGACCCCCGGGGTCGACTTCTTCGAGTCGACCTATCCGCCCGGTGCGGCGTCCACCGCCCATGGCGAGTTCCACGAACACGACGGCTACGAGGTGGGCACCGTCGTCGCCGGCGAGCTCACCGTCGAGTTCGCGACCGAGGTCGTCACCCTGTCCGCGGGCGACTCGATCACGTTCCCGGCCAGCCGGCCCCACGTCATCGGCAACCGCTCGGACACCACCACGGCCATCGCCACCTGGCTCATCGTGCACCGCTGACCAGCGACCGCCCTTGACCTCGTTCCACGGCGACGCCGCTCCTCCGCCCGGCCGCACGAGGTCCGGACGACGGCGACGGCGACGCGCCCTCCTGAAGGCAGGGGCGGGTGGGGGCGGCGACGATGAAGCCGGTCTGCCTGGTGTAGCCGATGAGCCGGGGGTGACCACAGGCGGGGCAGCGGGTCTGGCGCAGCGCCGAAGGACGGTGGTGCCGGCGGCATCCCAGGCACATCAGGACTTGGGGTCGTTTGCGCAGGACATCTCCCACAAGTACTCACCTACCCAATTGCGTAAATTGGAAATTGATGAATTCATTATACGCGACGCGTAGATCATGACGGCCGCCTCGGTGTCCGCGCCGGGGGCGAAATTGTGATGAGATGGCCCGTCGGCTCTGCGAGGACGGGCGGACGCGACGAACGTACGCTGAGGTGAGAGCCGGGGACCGGCCGCAAGGGGGGATCGGTGAGCACGCCGCTCTACCAGTTGAAGGCGGAGTTCTTCAAGACGCTGGGGCATCCCGCTCGTATCCGCGTGCTGGAGTTGCTCAGCGAGCGTGACCACACGGTCGCCGAGATGCTCCCCGAGGTGGGCATCGAGGCCGCGCACCTGTCCCAGCAGCTCGCGGTGCTCCGCCGGGCCAACCTCGTGGTATCCCGCAAGGAGGGGGCGACGGTCCACTATTCACTGACCAGCCCCCTGGTCGCCGAGCTCCTCAGGGTCGCGCGCCACATCCTCGCCGACCTGTTGTCGGGCCAGGCCGAGATCCTGCAGGACCTGCGGGCCGCCGAGGCGCCCGCACCCGAACGGAGCTGAGCCCGCCGGCCCACCTTCACCGGCCGGACGCGACCACCGTCTCTCCTCGGCCCCCCGCCCGCCGAACGGGCCGGTCACCCATGGAGGAGCGGGCGTGCCACCGCCGGCCGGACGGGCGTGCCGCGGCGCCCTCCCCACGACGGGCGTCACAGGTCGTTGCCGGCGTAGGACAGGTTGAAGCTCTTGTTCACCAGGGGGAAGTCGGGGACGATCGCGCCGCTCAGCGCGACGGGCAACGCCGGCCAGTTGAAGAACGACGGATCCACGATCTTCACCCGGGCAAGGGCGCCGCCGGGAGCGAACTCGACCCGGTGGATGATGGTCCCGCGCCACCCTTCGACGACGCCGACCCCGGAGGCCACGCCGGAGGCGGTCCCGGACGCGGTCCCTGAGGCGGTGCCGGAGGCCATGCCGGACGCGGTCCCGAGCTCGGTCCCGGAGGCGACCTCGGACGGGCCCCCGGCCGCCGTGGTATGCGGCGGCCAGGCCCGCTCCTCTCCCGGGGACATCCCGCCGAGCAGCCGGATGATCAGCTCGGCGGACGCCGCGACCTCCCGCGCCCGGACCTGGAACCGGGCCGTCACGTCGCCCGCGTCGCAGGTGACCGGCTCGAACGGGCCGAGGTCGGTGAACGGGTGGTCGCGGCGGGCGTCGGCGGCGACGCCGCTGGCCCGGGCCGCGTAGCCGAGCACGCCGAGGTCCCTGGCGGCCGTGGCGGTGAGCACCGCGGTGCCGGTGAACCGGTCGGCGACGACGGTGTGCCCGAGGGCCAGCTCGGAGATCTCCGCGACGTCGGCGGCGACGGCCCGCAGCGCCGCCGGGTCCGGCAGGGCGCGCAGCGCCACGCCGCCCAGTGTCACCCCGCCGCGCAGCAGCCGGTGCCCGGTGACCTCGTCGTTGATCCGCAGCAGCCGCTCGCGCACGCGCCCTGCCTGGGCGTGGAGGATGCCGTGGGCCACGTCGTTGCACAGCGCGCCGAGGTCGGTGACGTGGTTGTACAGGCGTTCCAGCTCCAGCAGGACGGCCCGCATGCGCTGCGCCTGCGTACCCACGGCGAGGCCGGTGGCCTCCTCGACGGCCAGGCAGTACGCCAGGGCGTGCCCGACCGAGGTGTCGCCGCTGATCCGCTCGGCGAGTGGCAGCCCATCGGCGAGAGCGCGCCCGGCGAACAGCTTCTCGACGCCGCGGTGCACGAACCACAGCCTGGCCTTCAGCTTGAGGATCGTCTCCCCCACCACGGAGAACCGGAAATGGCCCGGCTCGATCAGGCCCGCGTGCACCGGCCCGACGGGGATCTCGTACACGCCCGGCCCCTCCACGGTGACGAACGGGAAGGGGCCCTCCGGGTCGCCGAAGGCGGGCGGCGGACCGGCGTCGGCGCGCATCGGGTACCAGCCGCGCGGCCAGTGGTGGTGGCGGACCAGCCGGCGGGGCAGCGGGTGCCCGGAGGGCACCACGCCGTACAGGTCGTGCATCTCTCGCTCGAACCGGCCGGCCGGGTACGACAGCGCGGCGAGGCTCGGCACCACCGGCTCGTGCGGGTCGAGGCGGACGTGCAGCTCAGTGCGCCGGTCCGGGGTACCCGCGGTGAACAGGTACACCAGGCGCATCGCGCCCGGATCCTCGTGCGCGGCGGCCAGCGCGAGCCGGTACCCACCGGCGAGCAGTTCCCCGGCGCGGGCGGCAAGCTCGTCCGTGGAGACGTGGACGATGAGACGGCCGGTCATGGTGTGGCTCCTGCCATGGTGGCGGCGGCCTCGAGCAGCGGGCCCAGCGGTCCGGTGGTGAGGCCGAGGACAGCGCACCCGAGCAGCCCCGCGACCAGCGGGACGGCCGCGGCGGGCCCGAGCCGGTGCGGGGCCGGCGGCGGAGGCTCGGCGGCGACGGGTGCGCCGAGGAGCATGCGGCGGGCGGCCGACAGGACGGCGGCCCCGATGACGACCGTCAGGGGCAGGGACGCGGCCACCGCCCAGCCGAGGCCGGAGGCGAAGCCGGCTCTGACGATCCCGAGCTCACTGGCGAACAGGCTGAACGGCGGCAGCCCGAGCAGCGCGAGCAGCCCGAGGCCGAAGACGCCGGCCAGCAGCGGGTTCCGTGCGGCCAGCCCGTCGACCGCGGCGATCTTGCTGCTGCGGAACGCCTGGTGGACATGGCCCGCCGACAGGAACAGCACCGACTTGCCCAGCCCGTGCCCGAGTACGTGCAGCAGCACGGCCACCATGGCCGGCCGGCTGCCGACAGCGGCGCCGAGGGCCACGAGGCCCATGTGCTCGATGCTGGAGTAGGCCAGCATGCGCTTGTAGTCGCGCTGTGCCAGCAGCAGGGCGGCCGCGACGGCCAGGGACGCCAGGGCCGCCGTGATCAACAGCGTGCGCGTGAAGCCGATGCCGAGGGCGACGTCGGCGATCACCTTCACCCGCAGGACGGCGTAGAAGGCGACCGACAGCAGCACGCCGGACATGAGCGCGGACACCGGCGCCGGGGCCTGACCGTGGGCGTCGGGCAGCCAGGCGTGCATCGGCGCCAGGCCGGCCTTGGTGCCGAACCCGAGGACCAGCAGGGCTACGGCGATGCGCATGACCCCGGGGTCGAGGCCGTCCGCGGCGCGCGTCAGAACGGCCCAGTCGAGGACACCCGCCGACGGTATGCGGGCGTGCACCGCCGCGTAGTGGGTGAGCACGATCCCCAGCAGGGCCAGGGCGATGCCGACCGAACAGATCACGACGTACTTCCAGGCCGCCTCGACCGCCTGGCGGGTGCGGCGGTGCCCGACCAGGAAGGCGGTGAGGATGGTGGTCGCCTCCACCGCCACCCACAGCACTCCGAGGCTGGCCGCGAGCACGGCGAGCGCCATCGCGGCCACGAACGCCTGGGTCAGCACGCCGTAGCGCCGCGCGGCCCCCCACCGCGCGCCGGCCCCGTCCCTTTCCAGGGTGACGAGCCCGTCTCTTTCCAGGGTGACGAGCCCGAAAGCCTGCCCGGTGACCGTCCGAGCCTCCCGCCCGGGGGCCATCGGAATCCCCGGCAGGACGGCCGGGGCGACGCTCCGCCCGATGTCCGCGGCGCCCCTCCGCCTGGTGGCCAGAACGGATTCCGGCCCGGCGGCCGGACGAGTGGCCGGGCCGGCGGTCGAACCGGTGGCCGGCTCGGCGGCGAGGTGGGCGGGACTGGCGAGCATCGCGAGCAGGGCCACTGCTCCGATCACGATGAGCATGAACGCGCTCAGCGCGTCGGCGCGCAGCAGCCCGCCGAGCGCCGTACGGGCCTGGCCGGTGGTGGCCTCGGCGATCCCGATCGCCGAGGCGAGCGTCCCGGCCGAGGCGACGGCGCCCAGCCACGCCGTGGCCGGCCGCCATCCGAAGACGGCGTACCCGCACGCGGCCAGCACATGGACAAGGACAGGGGTGATCATCAGCAGGGTCACCAGAGCACCCTCTTTCTCGGCGACCACGACGGGGTGAGCGGACACCGCGGCGGGGCGGGCGGGGAGGCGTTCTCTCTCTGGGGCATCAGTCGTGGAGTTCCCGTAGTTCGTCGAGGTCGGTGCCGCCGAAGGCGGCGCGCATGCGCGTGGTGAGCACCTGGAGCACCAGTACGGCGAGCAGGACGTCGAGCGAGACGCCTAGCTCCACCACCACCGGGACCCCGCTCGTGGTGAGGAACGCCGTGGCGGTGATCGCGTTGTCCATGAGAAGGAACCCCACCACCTGCGACAACGCCCTGCGTCGAGTGACCAGGACGAAGAAGCCGACCAGCAGCACGGTGAGGGCCACCGGCACGGCCTGGGTCGCCGGCGTGGGGGTGAGCCGGACGATCGGCTGGGAGACGGCGTACGCCAGCATGGCGAGCACGGCGGCCACCAGCAGCGAGGTGGCCACATTGACCAGCGGCCTGGTCTCGCGGCCCTCTCCCCCGGCCACGAGGGCGCGGCGCATCAGGTAGGGCAGCAGGCCCGCGCGGAGCCCGCCGACCGCGACGCCGGCGGCCACCAGCTCGGCCGAGCCCTCGTGGACGCCCAGCACGATCACCAGCGCGCCGAGGGCCGCTCCCTGGACGGCGAACAGCCGCACGATGGCGGCCAGGTCGCGACGCCACAGCACCAGCACCCCCGTCAGCAGGAACGTTCCGCAGGCGAGGTCGAGAATGGGCACGTACACCGAGTCGGTCATGTCATCTCACGCGAGGAAGAAGGAGGCTGCGACGGCGAGCAGCGCCAGCATGAAGGAGCCGGCGAGCAGTTCGGGGATGCGGAACAGGCGCAGTTTGGCCATGAACACCTCGCCCGCGGCCAGCAGGACCCCGAGCACGGCGACCTTGGCCACCAGCGCCGCCGCGCCGAGGAGCAGCGCGGCCGCACCGGCGCCGGCGGTGGCGATGCCCCAGGGGGCGAACAGGCCGGCCAGCAGCCCGAGCAGCACCGACAGCCGCATCCCCGACGCCCACTCGATGAGCGCCAGATCAGGACCGGCGTACTCCAGGATCATGGCTTCGTGGATCATCGTCAGCTCAAGGTGGGTCGCGGGGTTGTCCACCGGGACGCGGCCGGTCTCGGCGAGGGTCACCACGGCGAGGGCGACGGCGGCGAGGAGGCTGACCGGGGAGATCACCTCGAGTGGTTCGTTGACGGCCGAGGTGACGATCGCGCCGAGGTTGGTGGATCCGACCCGCACCGACAGGGCGAACACCGACAGCAGGATGGTGGGCTCCACCAGCGCCATCACGGCGACCTCGCGGCTGGCGCCCATGCCGCCGAAGGCGGTGCCGGTGTCCAGGCCGCCGAGGGCCAGCGCCACCGATCCGAGCGCCAGCAGCGCGGTCACCGCGAACAGGTCGGCCACGCCGTCCATCGGGGACAGCGTGGTCACCAGCGGCACGACCGCGGCCACGACCAGCACCGTTCCGGCCGGCACCAGCGGCGCCGCGCGGAACACCCAGCCGGTGCCGTGCGGGCTGATCGGCTCCTTGCGGGCCAGCTTGCGAAGGTCGCGCCAGGGCTGGACGACACCCGCGCCCGCGCGGCCCTCCAGCCGGGCCCGCACCTGCCGCATCAGCCCGGTGAGCAACGGCGAACCGCCCGCCACCAGCGCCACCTGGACCACCGCTCCGACCAACCCTGTCATAGGACCCCCTCCGCCGCCCCTGGGCGGGACGGCCCGCGCCGGCCCCCGATCCCACTCCCCGCCCCGCCTTCGGTACCGTGCGCCGTCCCGATGCGGGGCTCTGCCATGGGCCGGCCTGCGGTCCTCGTCCCGGCGATCGACGCCGCCGTATCTCGGGCCCCGGTCGCCGCCGTCGCCGTGGGCGGTGTCACCAGATCACCGCCAGGACGATGAGGAGGCCGGTCAAGGTGAAGAAGCCGTAAGCCAGGTAGCGGTGGACGCTGCCGTCGGCGAGCCGGGTCGCGGCGTGCCCGACGGCAGCGGCGGCGGCCAGGATCGGGGCGTAGAGCCGCCGCTCGATGCGGTCGGGGATCCGGGCGCGGAAGCTGATGCTCTCCACCAGGTAGGCCGACTCCCGGGCATGGGTGACGTCCAGGTCGCTCTCGGGTTCCAGCACGTCATCGAAGACCCGCTGAAGCGGCTCGGCGAAGGAGGTGGCGGTGTACTCCATGCGCGGCGACATGGGGCCGGCACCGCAGTCCCAGAGCCGGGCGGCCCGCCTGGCCCTGCGCCCCGCCGGCACGCGGACCGCGCCGAGCAGAACGGCGACGGCGGCGGCGAGGGCCACGGCGATCAGCAGCGGCGACATCGTCCCCGCGTACTCGGTGAGGCGCAGCGTCACCTCCCCGCCGACCGCGGCGGGGCCGGTGTCATGGACGCCGCCAGGGCCCGGGACGAGGTCGGCGCCGGGCACTCCCGGGACCAGGGCGGCGGCGAGATGTGACAGGGACGGCAGGACGAGGGTGGGCGCGAGGGCGAGTACGGCGCAGGCGGCCGCGGCCAGGGCCATCCCGCCGAGCATGGCGGCCGGGCTCTCGCTCGCGCGCTCGGCGCCCCGCGTGCGCGGGCGGGCCAGGAAGCCCACGCCGAAGGCCTTCACGAAGGTGGCGATCGCCAGGCCGGCCGACAGCGCGATCACCCCCACGGCCGGCGGCATCGTCACCGCGCCCGCGACGCCCGAGGTCGGCAGGGCGTGGATGAGGCTCTGGAGCAGCAGCCACTCGCTGACGAACCCGTTGCCGGGAGGCAGTGCGGAGGCGGCCAGCGCTCCGACGGCGAACAGGGCGGTGGTGTAAGGCATGCGGTCGCGCAGGCCGCCGAGCGCGTCCAGGTCGCGCGTGCCGGTGGCGTGCAGCACCGAGCCGGCGGCCAGGAACAGCAAGGTCTTGAACGCGGCGTGGTTGACCACGTGCAGCAGGGCGGCGGCCAGCGCCAGGCCGGCGAGCACCCGGTCGCCGCCGGCGGCCAGGAACCCCGCGGCGCCGACGCCGATCAGCACCAGGCCCATGTTCTCGGTCGTCGAGTGGCCGAGCAGCCGTTTGAGGTCGGAGGCGACCGCCGCCTGCAGGATGCCGAACAGCGCCGACAGGGCTCCCAGGCCGAGCACGAGCAGCCACCACCAGGCAGGGCCGCCGTGCAGCAGGTCCAGGCCGACGCGCAGGATGCCGTACACGCCCATGTTGACCATGGCCGCGCTCATCAGCGCCGACACCTGACTCGGCGCCTCGGGGTGGGCGCGGGCCAGCCAGACGTGCAGCGGCGCGATGCCGGCCTTGGAGGCGAAGCCGGCGAGGGTCACCAGGAAGACGGCGTCGCGGGCCGCCGGGGAAAGGTGGGCGGCGCGCAGCTGATCGAAGGAGTCGCCGCCGGCCAGGGCAGCGAAGCCGGCCAGCCCGGCGAGGACCGCCGCGAAGCCCAGGTGGGTCATCACGGCGTACCAATGCGCGGCCTCTCCGACGGCGGCGCGGCTGCGGTGCTCGGCGAGCACCAGCAGCAGCGAGGTGAGGGCCATCAGCTCCCAGGCGACGAGCAGCGCGCCGACGCTCGCGGCGGCGGGGACGAGCAGCATGGAGGCCACGAACAGCGGCAGGCCGGCCTGCACGACACGGCCGTCCAGACCGTGCCTGGCGTAGGCGACGCCGTAGACGGCGGCGCACACCGCGACCGCGCCCGTCACCGCGACGAACATCGCGCCCAGCGGGTCCAGGGTCAACCGGACCCCTGCCAGGGAGAGAACGCCCGGCAGCCGGGCCGACCAGCCATGGCCGGTCAGCGCGGCCACTCCGGCCCCGGCCCCCGCCAGTCCCGCGGCGGCGGTCGCGCCTCCGGCCAGCGGCGGCCGGAGGCGACGGGGGGCGAGCAGCGCGGCGACCGCCGCCGCCAGGCACAGGCCGAGGGCGCCGGCGAACAGCGTTCCGGCGGTGTTCACCGTCCGGTCAGCCCGCGCAGCGCTTCGACGATGGCCTCTGGCCGCGGCGGGCATCCCGGCACCTCGACGTCCACGGGGAGGACGTCCTTGACCGCGCCGGCCACGCCGTACGCCCCGGCGAACGCGCCGCAGTCGCGCGCGCAGTCGCCGAGGGCGATGACCAGGCGAGGCTCGGGCACGGCCTCGTGGGTGCGGCGCAGGGCGACCTCCATGTTGCGGGTCACCGGGCCGGTCACCAGCAGCGCGTCGGCGTGACGGGGCGAGGCGACCAGGCGCGCCCCATAGCGCTCGGCGTCGTACACCGGCCCGAAGGCCGAGGCGATCTCGATCTCGCAGCCGTTGCACGACCCGGCGTCGACGTGCCGGATCTGCACCGATCCGCCCAGCTCGGCGGCGGCCGGCAGGACGTCGCCGCGGGGGCGCTCGGGCGCAGGCTCGGCCACGCGGCCGGTCTTCCTGATCTTCCGCCACAGACTGATCACGACGTGGTGACACCTCGACACCTGGAAACGTATGTGGGACGCCCGCGGACCATCGCGGGCGACGGCCCGCTCGCGGCCGCGGGGACGCGGCCACGCCTCGCTGGCCGTTTCACGTGAGCCGCTCCGGCCTCGTCTCGCGCAACTCGGCCAGCAGTTCTCCCTGACCTGCGATCACGTCGGTCAGGATGCGCCGTGCCGCGCCGAGCAATTCGGCCACGTCGGCGCTGCCGAGGGCGTACACGACGGTGGAGCCCTCACGGGTGGCCGAGACGATGCCGGCCCGACGCAGCACCGCGAGCTGCTGGGACAGACCCGGGGCCCCGACATCTGTGGCCGCCAGCAGGTCGCGTACGGCGAGCGGCCCGCCTTGCAGCAGTTCGAGCACCCGGATGCGCACTGGATGCCCCAACGTGCGAAAGAAATCGGCCTTCGCCTGGTACAGCGGAACCGGCACGCTCACGCCTCCCCGGCCGGCGGCCGGAGGACGGGCTCGGCCTGGAGTGCCACCTCGGCCTTCGGCTGCTCGCCAGATCCGGCGCCCGCGGCGGGCTCGCGATCGAGAGGGACGCCGTGCTCGCGGGCCAGGCGCACCATCTCTTCCAGATCGGCGGCGTACGCCTGCACGGCGTACTCGTCCCCGGACGCCAGGGCCGCGCCCAGTCTCTCGCGTGACTCCCGCACCCGGCGGCGCACTCCGCCCGCGAAGTCGCTCATCCGTCCCTCCGCCCTGCACGCGATCTTCTTTACAAGAAGACCATATGGTTAATTGCGTAAATTGGCAACTGCATATATCTGTACCTGGACTTCCATGCGCCCCGGCCCGGCGCGGGTCGGCGCCGCCGCGCGCCGGGCCGGTTCCGGCGGTCCGGCGCGCGGATTCCGTCTCGCGCTGTCGATTCCGCGCGGCCCCGTTCGCCGTAGTGGGTGAGGGCGCCACCCCGGCGCCCCGCGGCACGTGCGAGCGAAGGAAACGACATGCGGAAACTGATGGTGATGGCGTTCATGTCCGTGGACGGCGTCGTGCAGGCGCCGGGCGGCGTCGACGAGGACCGCGACGGCGGGTTCGAGCACGGCGGCTGGGCCGTGCCGCACTTCGACCAGGCGCTGATCGAGCACATGACCGCGCTGATCGGCCGGGCCGGCGCGCTCCTGCTCGGGCGCAGGACCTACGAGGGCTTCGCCGCCACCTGGCCGCTCGCCGGGGAGGACGACCCGATCGGGGCGCAGATGAACGGCCTGCCGAAGTACGTCGCGTCACGGACGCTGGACACCGTGTCCTGGCGGAACTCGACGCTGCTCACCGGCGACGTCGCCAGGGCGGTCGGCGAGCTCAAGCGAGGCGGGGGCGGCGAGATCCAGGTCCACGGCAGTGGCGGGCTGGTCCAGACGCTCCTCGCGCACGACCTGGTCGACGAGTTCCACCTGCTGACCTTCCCGGTGCTCATCGGCACGGGCAAACGGCTCTTCGCGGAGGGGACGGCCCCCGCCGGTCTCAGGCCGGCCGAGACCACGACATCCGGCACGGGTGTCCTCACCTGCACTTACGCGCGGGAGGGCAAGCTCGAGTACGGTTCGATGGGCCCCGAGACCGGGAGCCGCTGATCGGGAAAGCACGGAGACGGGAGGGGCCATGCCACAGTACGCGGTTCTGATCTACGAGAAGGAGACGCCCGGAGGCGTGGCCGACATCCCGCCCGAGGTGATGGAGGCCAACCTGCGTGCCGGGGAGCGGATCGCCGCGATGGGCGCGCGGGTCGTCCACGAACAGGCACTGCAACCCAGCTCCACCACCCGGACGATCCACAAGAACGGCCTGGTCACCGACGGTCCGTTCATCGAGAGCAAAGAAGTGATCGCCGGGTTCTTCGTGGTCGAGGCCGCCGACCTCGACCAGGCGATCGCCATCGGCAGGCTGCTCCCGATCATGGATGGCGCCGTCGAGGTGCGGCCGCTGCTCGCCCAGTGACCTCGATCCGGCAGGCGGTCTCCGACGCGCACCGTCGCGAGTGGGCCCGGGTGCTCGCCGCGACCGTGCGCGTCACCCGCGACCTCGACCTGGCCGAGGAGTGCGTCCAGGATGCCTTCGCCGACGCGCTGGACGCCTGGGGCAGCGGTGGGGTGCCCGCCAGCCCGGGCGCCTGGCTCACCATCGCGGCCCGGCACAACGCGCTGGACGCCCTGCGCAGGGCCCGGACACTGCGCTCGAAGCTGCACCTGCTCGTGGAACCGGCGGTGGCCGGCCCGGATCTCCCGGCCGATGATCCGGCCGTCCACGACGACCCGCTTCGCCTGGTCTTCCTGTGCTGCCACCCCTCGCTGACCGCGGAGGCGCAGATCGCCCTGACGCTCCGGCTGGTCTGCGGCGTGACGACCCCGGACATCGCCACCGCGTTCCTGGTCTCCGAGACGACCATGGCCGCCCGCATCACCCGGGCCAAAAAGAAGATCGCGGCGGCCCGGATCCCCTTCCGGCTGCCCGCCCCGGGCGAGCTGCCGGGTCGCCTGGACGCGGCCCTCACCGTGATCCACCTGCTCTTCACCACCGGCCACACCGCGCCGGCGGGACCCGAGCTCACCAGGAACGACCTGGCCGAGCGCGCGCTGGACCTGGCCCGCCTGCTCCTCGGCCTGATGCCGCGCGAGCGTGAGGTCCGGGGACTGCTCGCGCTGCTGCTGGCAAACCACGCCCGCCGGGCCACGCGTACCGCCGCGGACGGGCGTCTGCTTCCGCTGGAGGAGCAGGACCGTTCGGCCTGGGACCGGGGGGCCATCGACGAGGCGCACGACCTGGTGCTGGGAGCGCTCCGCGGCGGCGACCCCGGCCGGTTCGCCCTGCAGGCGGCCATCGCCGCGCTCCACGCCACCGCGCCGACCTACGAGGAGACCGACTGGGAGCAGATCCTGGTGCTCTACGACGAACTGGTGAAGGCGTGGCCATCGCCGGTGGTCGCGCTCAACCGGGCCGTGGCGGTCGCCATGGTGAGCGGGCCCGCGGCCGCGCTGGCCGAGGTAGAGGCGCTCGAACGTGACGAGCGGCTCACCGGTTACCGCTATCTGCCGGCGATCAAGGCCGACCTGCTGCGCCGGATGGGCCGGGAGGCCGGCGCCGCCTCGGCCTACGAGCGGGCGATCGCGCTCGCCGGCAACACCCCCGAGCGAGCCTTCCTCACCGCCCGCCTCGCCCAGACCACCTCCTGACGGCAGACGCAGCCCACCCCTCACGGGAGCGCTTGCTCTGGTATCCACTCCCGGACGACTGCGTCCGGTCCCCGCGGCGCCGCCTTACTGGAAATCGAACTCGTCGGCACGGACGCCGGCCAAGAAGGCGTCCCACTCGGCCCTCGTATAAACGATCATCGGACCGTCCGGCTGACGACTGTGCCGCACCGCGATCCGCCCACTCCCGTCGAGCAACGGACCGGCCTCGACGCAGTTCGGTCCTCCGTCGGGACTGAAGCTACTGATATGCCACGCCGCTAATGGTCGCCGCTGAGAGGTCATCACCGTTCCCCACCTAGGCCTATTGCAGGCGGTCGACAATCGCGCGCACGAATTCGCGCGACTCCGGCGGCTTCAGAGCATCCCGTCGGATATGTTCAAGCTTAAGCGCGAACCGCCCCACTTCACCCGCCTCTACATAGATGCCTCCCCCAGGCGTGTCCATGTAGGCGACGTCAGGATACGGCTCGGGCATTTCGAAGACCCTGAAGGCCCCTTCCGGACTTGCGTGCGCGCCGGAGTGGAAGGGCAAGACTCGGATCTCCACGTGCGGCCGCTCGGCCAGTAGCAGAAGATGCTCAAGCTGTGCCTTGAGCACCGCCCGCCCACCTTGACAGCGATGCAGGACGCTCTCATCCAAGATCGCCTCAATGAGCGGCGGCTCAGGGTCCGTCAGAATCTGCTGGCGGGTGAGTCGAAAACGGATCCCAGAGGTGATCTGGATCGGAGACGAGTCGACGATGGCCGCCTGGACCGCTTCCATATACGCGCGGGTCTGCAACAGCCCTGGGATCACCAGTGCATCGAAAGAACTGATGCGACGAGCGCGCGACTCGACCCACGCGTAGTCGACCATGACTTTGGACAGATCCTCCATATATCCATCCCACCATCCGCTCTGCCACACCTCCCCTGCGAGCTTCAGCAATCCATCGCGACGACGGGCGTCCGTAACTCCATACAGATCCAGCATCGCGAGCACATCTGGAGTCCTCGCGGGATAGATCCCGGCTTCTATGCGGCTCACGGTGCCTCCATCGCGCTGGATATGGCCGCCGGCCTCTTTGAGCGTGAGACCACTCATCTCACGCAGCTCGCGCAGTTCTCGTCCGAGCCACTGGGCCCGCAGCGTCATCGCCCGCTTGGCATTCATGATCTCGATACCCCTTGTCCGACTTATGCACTCGCACCCCTTTTAGGTCAATACAAATTTGTCTTTCTATGCGATCGAGCCTCCAAAACTGTGTGGGACATGCCATCTTTCAGTTACGGATCGTACACACAGCGTTGCGTCGGCAGCGCCGGTCCAGAGAAAGTGATCAAGGATTCGGTCCTGACCGGAGGTGAGTGCCACGAACGCCGCCCCAGCGGCTCACGGCCACGAGGACGCGGCGAACGCCCCGGCGAGAACGGTCCGGATGCTCAATCGCCGGTTCGAGGGGTGGAGCGTCTGGTTCGGCGGCGCGACCGGGCGGTGGTGGGCGCTCGCGCCGCGATGGGGTCGGGGCGTGGTCGGCCTGGTCGAGGCGGGGAGCGCCGAGGAACTCGTCCTGCGGATTAACCAGGTCGAGCTGGCGTATCCGCCCGCCGGTCGTCATCCGTTCGCCGGACCGCCTGAGCCCGTTGATCGCCGGGGCCCGCCACCGGGCGAGGCGGCTCGCTGATCACCTTGTCGTCCTGGAACGTTCTCACAAAAGAAGGGGAAGTTCCCGATGATCACGATGCGTCCGCGCGTCCTGGCCGCGGCCCTGGGCGACCGTGACCAGCACGCCGGTGCAGGGGAACGCCACCGACACAAGGAAGTCGCGCTCGATGGCGTGCCGGACCACGTTGGCCGCGAACTCGCTGGTCAGGAGCATGGCGTCGTCCCGGCAGGGATGCTCCTCGCCGAGCAGCCCGGCGACGAAGGTGCGGGCGGGCCGCACCTGTGAGGCGGAGGGAGCGAACCGATGCGAGATCACCGGAAGTTTCGCACGTGTGGCCGGCCCGCGGCCCGATGGACGGCGGCGGCGCACGACCCAGAACGCGCTCCGCCGCGCCCGCTTCTCTGAGCGGACGCGGCGGGGCGGACGGAAGCCGTCTTAAGCGATGGAACCGGTCCAGTAGGCGGCGGCCTTCTTGTAGACCCCGTACAACTCACCGTCGAAGTACGGCGAGACGCCGGTGTCGTACCGGCCGTCACCGTCGGTGTCGGAGACGCTGATCGTGAGACCGTTGAGATAGCCCGTGCGGCTGTCGCCGTCGTATTCGGTCAGCCACGAGGACCCGAGAGAGCCCTCACCGGTGAACGGGGAGTCCACGCCGACGGGCCGGTCCATGCGGAGGGGCGTGACCTTCGTCGCGAACGTCGGCCCGGTCGACCGTTCGAGGGTCTCCCCCGTGTAGGGCCGACTGCCGTCGGGGTGCGGGCCGGCGGGATAGCCGAGGACGTCGGCCGTGGGCGCGAGCGGCTGGTTGATCGCGATTCCCTGGCCGCCGACGTTCTGCCCCAGCTTCCCGGCATCGGTCAGCACGTCCGGCGACGCGGGGACGACCCCGTTGTACACGTTGACGAAGGCGTAGTCCCGGTCGTGGTCCCGGATGTCGTCGAAGTCGTAGTGCGTGTAGGCCTGTTTCCCGACATAGAGGCCGAACGGCAGCGTGCCGCCGGAGTAGGCGGGGACGAAGGCCCACTTGAAGAGCGGGCCCATCGGTGCCTCGACGTCCAGCACGCAGTGCCCCGCCGTCGCGACGACGTTCCAGAGCTTCGAGCGCACGACCGTGCCCGTGCACCAGTGGGGCTGCAGGTCGCTGCCGATGAAGAACACCTTGCCGAAGGTCGCCGACATCCCGCCCTCCTCGGGCGGGACCGGCCCCTCCAGCGGCGGGATGGACGCCGGAGCGCCATCCGGGACGATGCCGGTGGACAGGCGTTCCCCGCCGACCTCGGTGCGCACGTTGTACGGCGTGGCGTTCCTCAGATTGGCGGCCCCGTCGGCGAGCCAGAAGCCCGCGACCTCCCGAGCCGCCGTCACCGTGGGGGCCAGCGGTACCGCCAGCGGGCTCGCGGCCCGTGCCGGTGCGGTGACGACGGTGGAACCCAACACGCTCAAACCGACACCCAACGCGATCAGCGTACGCCTCAAGCTCGATCTCCCGTCCAGTCATCGGGGCGGCTTCCCACCCCGTCAGCGTGGAGAACCGGCCGATCGACACGGCCGGCGAACAGCAAGATCGTAACCTCGCCCGAAGCCCAGGTCCTAGAAGTTTTAGATCACATGTTCGATACGAGAGGTCGTGGAATCGTGCGACAAGCGCTCACATTCCCGGCCGCCCCACGTCAAGGACCTACCGTCCGGAAGTCCTCCTCCGGTACGAGCCGCGCCCATTCCGCACGGGTGAGAGAGCGTCCGGAGATCGCGCACACGGCTCCGAGGAGATCCTTCGGTAGCCCTGCCCCCCATAGCCGGGCCATGCCGTCGCGGCTCCCGACAGCGAGAGTCCGCCCGTCCGGGCTGAAGGCCAACGCCGCCGACCCGGGGCCGTCGAATGGGGGGAACCGGTGGGCCGGCGGGTGTCGAGAGGGGCGCCGATGAGCCGGCGGCTCCGCACGTCCCATAACCGGACCATGCCGTCGCTGGTACCGGTGGCCAAGATCCGGCCACCCGAGCTGAAGGCCGTCGTGTAGACGAGGGCGTGAACAGAACCGTGCCCGCGGGGGTTGCCGGGGGCGGGAAGAATCGCGCGCGGGGTTGCCGAGCGCAGCCGGCATGGCGACGCGGGATTCAGCCGTGGGACTGATGCGCCAGGCCGCCGCCGCGAGCAGCGCGGCAAGGGCGGGGGTCGTCGTTGATCGACGCGCTGTGGACGACGAGGTGACGGGAGACGGCCGCATCACGCTGGAGAGCGACGTCATTCCTGGCTCGTTTGGCGAGCGCGGCCGCCGAGACGGCGGTCACCGGCAGGATGGCCAGAGTGACCGCCAGACCCCGGCGTAGCAGGGTGGCACGTGCCCGGGCTCGGACACCGGCGTCAAGGAACTGCTCGACGATGCCGGCCAGCGCGGGGTAGCGCTCGGAGTCGGCTCGTCGCGGTCGCCGGCCCACCGGCGGCCGCGGTGAGCCGGGCAGGCGCCCACGGTCCGGTGGATCCACCGATCTCACTTCGATGCGAGACAACACGGCCCGAGCGGCGAATGCGCGAAGCGCGCCGAAAAGCTCGGACCGTGCACCTTGGCGACATGGCGGCGTTACAGCCAGCCCTGGGTCTGGGCGCGTTGGACGGCTTCTATGCGGTTGCGGGCGTGGGTCTTGTGGATGGCCGAGGACAGGTAGTTGCGGACGGTGCCCTCGGACAGGTGCAGGCGCACGGCGATGTCGCCGATGGTGGAGCCGTCGGCGGCGACGGCGAGCACGTCGCGTTCGCGCGAGGACAGCGGGTTCGGGCCCGCGCTGAGGGCGGCGGCGGCCAGGGCGGGGTCGATCACGCGTTCGCCGGCCAGCACCCGGCGGATGGCGGCGGCCAGTTCGCGGGCGGGGCTGTCCTTGACCATGAACGCGACCGCGCCGGCCTCCATCGCCCTGCGCAGGTAGCCGGGCCTGCCGAAGGTCGTGAGGATCATGACGCGGCAGTCCGGAACCGCGCGGACGATCTCCGCCGCCGCCGTGATGCCGTCCATCACCGGCATCTCGATGTCCAGGAGCGCTATGTCGGGCCGGGTCTCGCCGACGACGGCCACGGCCTCCTCGCCGGTGGAGGCCTCGCCGACGACCTCGATGTCGGGCTCCAGGCCGAGCAGGGTCGCCAGCGCGCCCCTGACCATCGCCTGGTCCTCGGCCAGCACGACTCTGATCATCTGCCGCTCCCGGCGGGTCGAGGGCCGGACACGGGGACGCTCCGGAGGCGACGGTGGATGCGTGTCCTGTCCCGCTTCGGGCGGTGCGTCCCGGTCATGCGGGCGACCTGACGGGGGCCGGGACGAGGACGCGCAGGCGGAAGCCGCCTTCGGGGGACGGGCCCGCGGAAAGGACGCCACCCGCGGCCTGGACGCGCTCCGCCAGGCCGGTCAGGCCGCTTCCCGGCAGGTAGGGCGCGGCAGGACGGCCGTCGTCGGCGATCTCCAGGTCGGCCTCCCCGTTGTGGTAGGCGACGCTGATGTCGCATCGTCCGGCGCGGGCGTGGCGGACGACGTTGGTGACCCCCTCGCGCACGGCCCAGCCGAACAGGCCGTCCAGCACGTCCGGCAGCGGTGTGCCGGTGGTGCGCACCGCGGTGGTCACCCCGGCCGCGTCCAGCGCGGCGCGGGCGCTGTCGAGTTCCTCCGACAGCCCGCTCCGGCGGTAGCCGGTGACCGCCTCGCGGACCTCTCGCAGGGCCGAGCGGGCCACCGACTCCACGTCGCGGATCTCGTCGGCGGCCTTCGGGGAGCCGGCCTCCGAGAGCCGGCCGGCCAGCTCGCTCTTGAGCACGATGAGCGACAGGCTGTGGCCGAGCAGGTCGTGCAGGTCGCGGGCGATGCGCAGGCGTTCCTCGCTCGCAGCCAGCCGCGCCACCTCGCTCTGCGCCTTGTGCAGCCGGTTCACCAGCACCCGGGTGTTGCGGACGCTCATGAACAGGACGCCCAGCGTGACGACCTGCATCAGCAGCAGCGCCATGGTGCCGCCGTCGGCCTCTGAGATGAGGCAGTCGGCCGCCACGACGGCGGCCATGCCCGCGATGCCGGCCAGGGCCGCCCGCATGGGCAGGCCCATGCTGATCACGACGGTGACGTAGATGGGCAGCGTCACCCAGCCGCCCCGGAAGACGAGCGGGAACACGATGGCCATCAGGACGAGCAGGGCCAGCAGCGGGTAGGTCCACCGTCCGGGCTCGCCGTAGTCCCTCGGGCTCAGCACCGTGGCGATGTAGCAGGCGACGAAGGCGACCAGGGACGCCACCGCCCAGTACGCCTTGGCTCCGGTGACGGCGCCCGAGGTGACGTCGGTCACCGGGTAGAACAGGTAGACCAGGCCGAAGGAGGTGCCCATGAGGCGCCTCCAGCGGGACGGCCTGTCCTCCGCCCCGCCGAAGCTGAACACGCTGCTCAGGCGAACCATGGCTTCAGGCCCGCACCGTCGCCCTGCGGTAGGCGAAGATCGCCAGGCCGCCGAGCACGACGGCCCAGCCGAGGATGCCGGCGACCGACGACCCCGAGGGGGTGTGGCCGGCGACGATCTCCCAGCCGATGGAGGCGTAGTCGTAGGACGGCAGGGCGTGGGCGATGGTCCGCATGGTCTCGGGGAGCATGTCGACAGGGAACCACAGGCCGCCGAGCAGCGCGAGGCCGAACATGCTGATCATGGCGACGGGCTGGGCGGTGTCCGGCCGCGCCAGCGAGCCGATGGCCAGGCCGAGCGCGGCGAACGGGATCGTCCCCGCCCACATGGCCGGGATCAGCGCCGCCCACTGCCCTACGGACAGCGACACGTGCTGGGTGAGCACCGCGGCCAGCACGACCAGCAGCAGCGCGGGCAGTACCAGCACCAGCGCGGCGAGGAGCTTCGTCACGATGATCATCCAGCCGGGCAGCGGGGTGATCTGGAGCTGGCGCAGCCAGCCGCTCTGCCGCTCCTGGGCCCAGGGCACGGCGGTGGACATGATGGACGCGGCCAGAGCGCCGTAGGCGCCCATCGACACCATCAGGATCACGGCGGCGGGCGTGCCGGTCGCCTGGTCGGTCTGGTCGCCGTAGAGGTTCGCGTACAGCAGGTAGAAGGCGAGGGGAAACGCCACGACGAAGATGACGTAGCGCTTGTTGCGCAGCATCCGGAGGGCTTCGATCTTGAGGTAGTGCGGCATGGTCATGCCTCCGAAGGCTGGGTGAGTGCGAGGAAGGCGTCCTCCAGATCGGCCCCGTGGATCTGCAGGTCGCTTATCTCCAGTGTGGTCTGCCGGTAGAGCGCCGCCACGGTGGCGTCGGTGTCGGTGGTGCGCAGCGTCGCCTTTCCGGACAGGATCGTGACGCCGGTGACGCCGGGCAGGGCGTCCAGGCGGGCGGCCGGCTGGACGCCGAGGGAGAACTCCACCGAGCTGCCGCCGGCGCCGGCCTTGATCTGCGCGGCCGTGCCGTCGGCCACCACCTTGCCGCGGGCGATGACGACCACCCGGTCGGAGTTCTCGTCGGCCTCCTCCAGATAGTGGGTGGCGAACAGCACCGTGCGGCCCTGCGCGGCGTACGCCCGCATGTCCTCCCAAAAGGCGCGCCGCGACTCGACGTCCATGGCTGCGGTGGGCTCGTCGAGCACCAGCAGCCTGGGCGATCCGGCGATCGCGAGGGCGAAGCGCACCCGCTGGGTCTGCCCGCCGGACAGCCGGTCGGCGCGGCGCGAGGCCAGGCCGGTCAGGTCGGCGATGCGCAGCACCTCGGCGAGCGGCAGCGGGTCGGGGTAGAGGCGGCGGACGAAGTCGACCAGCTCGCGGACGGTCAGCTCGGAGATCAGCGTCCCCTCCTGGAGCATCGCGCCGACGTCCCCAGCGGCGACCGCCTCGTCGGGAGTGCGGCCGAAGACCCGGACCTGCCCGGCGGTGGGCCGGGCCAGGCCGAGCAGCATGTTGATCGTCGTGGACTTGCCGGCGCCGTTCGGGCCGAGGAGGGCGACCGTGCGCCCGGCCTCCATGGTGAGGTCCAGGCCGTCCACGGCGCGGACCTCACCGTAGCTCTTTCGCACGCCGGCGAGGGAGATGGCGTTCATGGGGACAACGCTAGGAGTGAACGCCGGAGATCCTCAGTGCCGGCCATCCGGCCTTCGCGATGACATTTGTCAGACCCGCGCGGAGCCGCGCGAAGGGACGCCGCGGGGCCGCCCTCCGGGTCTCCGCCGTACGCGGGCACCGACACCGGCGTGGCTCGTGCCCGCCGTCGCACCGCCGAAGACGCGGCGACGGCGGACGCGACGAGATCGACCGCCGGGCCGGGGTACGCTCGGGCGAGCGGGGCAGGGTCAGAGGCGGCAGGCGAAGATGGCGGTGACCAGGACGGCCTTGGCGCCGATCTCCCACAGCTGGTCCATGATCTGCTGGTGCCCCTTGCGGGGGACCATCGCCCGGACGGCGACCCACCCCTCGCGGTGCAGCGGGGACACCGTGGGGCCTTCCATGCCGGGCGTGATCGCGATGGCCTCGTCGATGCGCTCGGCCCGGATGTCATAGTCGATCATGACGTAGTCGCGGGCGACCAGCACGCCCTGCAGCCGCCGGGCGAGCTGCCTGACCCCCGGCGTCTCCTCGGCGCCGGCCTGCTTGATCAACGCCGCCTGGGAGTGGGCGATCGGGGCGCCGAAGACCTCCAGGCCCACGTTGCGCAAGGTGGTGCCGGTCTCGACGACGTCGGCCACGGCGTCGGCGACGCCGAGCCGGATCGCGGTCTCGACCGCGCCGTCCAGCTTGATCACCCGGGCGTCGACGCCGACGTCGGCCAGGTGCTTGCCGAGCAGCCCCGCGTAGGAGGTGGCGATGCGCATGCCCTGCAGGTCTTTGACCGAGGAGAACGCGCCGGGCTTGGCGGCGAAGCGGAAGGTGGAGACGCCGAAGCCGAGCGGCATGATCTCCTCGGCGGGGGCCCCGGAGTCGGCGAGCATGTCCATGCCGGTGATGCCGGCGTCGAGGGTGCCCTCGCCGACGTAGACGGCGATGTCGCGCGGGCGCAGGAAGAACAGCTCGCAGGAGTTGTCGGGGTCGACGACCACGAGCTCCTTGGAGTCCTTGCGCGAGCGGTAGCCCGCTTCTTTCAGGATGGTCTGGGCGGCCTCGGTGAGCGCGCCCTTGTTCGGTACGGCGAGACGGAGCATGGCTTTCGCGTGGTCCCTTCGGATCGGAGAGGCATCGGGTCAAGGACGAGGTCGGTCGGCTGCGGCCGGATGGACCGGCCTAAAGATGCTTGTAGACCTCGTCGAGCCCGATGCCCTTGGCGATCATGAGAACCTGGACGTGGTAGAGCAGCTGGGAGATCTCTTCGGCGGCCCGGTCGGTGGACTCGTGCTCGGCGGCCATCCAGCTCTCGGCGGCCTCCTCCACGACCTTCTTGCCGATGGCATGGACACCGGCGTCCAGGGCCGCGACGGTGCCCGACCCGGCGGGACGGGTGCGCGCCTTGTCCGAAAGCTCGGCGAACAGCTCTTCGAAGGTCTTCATGGTCTCTCTCACGTCGGTGTGCCTGCTCGTCAAGAGTAGTCGGCGACGGGCGCGGGACGTGCTAACCACCCGTTCAGGCGCCGGCGCGTCAAACCGGGAGGGAGGGGACCGGGCCGTGGAGCGTTGAGGATCGCGATTTCCACAGATCTGGTCAACATAGTGAGACCTTCATTTATCAATCGGTTCAGTCACGTGCCAGGAACAGGTGGTCTTCCGTTCACGCCGGATCCCCCGGGGACGGGCGGAGATGCTGAACCGGATCAGTCATGGGCGACCGGGGCGCGCGCGTCATGCGTGTCAACGGGTGGTCGGACCGCTGCCCGATCTTCGGCGCCGGCCCGCCGGTGCCGATGAGCATGACGCCTGCGTCATCGGACGATCAGCCCTCTTGTCGTGCCATTACGCCAGGAGGGGCGCGTAGTAGGGTACGAGCTGACGCGGTCGGTCTAGACCGGTTCAGCAAGGGAGCCGATGTGAAACGCCCGACGATCGCCGACATCGCGCGGCAGGCCGGAGTCTCCAAGGGAGCGGTGTCCTACGCTCTGAACGGCCAGCCGGGCGTCTCGGCCTCCACGCGGGCGCGCATCCTCGCCATCGCCGACGAGATCGGCTGGCTCCCCAACAGCGCCGCCCGCGCGCTGAACGGCGCCCGGGCCAACACCGTCGGCCTCGCCCTGTGCCGCCCGGCGCGCTTCCTCGGCGTGGAGCCGTTCTTCATGGAGCTCATCAGCGGCATCGAGGGCGAGTTGTCGGCCCGGTCGTACGCGCTCATGCTCCAGGTGGTCACCGACCACGACGAGGAGATGGCGATCTACCGCCGCTGGTGGGGCGAGGGCCGCGTCGACGGCGCGATCCTGGTCGACCTGCACTCCGGCGACCCGCGCGTCGGCGAGATGGAGGCGATGGGCATGCCGGTCGTGGTGCTCGGCCACCCCTCCGGGGCGGGATCGCTGCTGCCCGTGTGGTCCGACGAGGGCTCCCCCGTCCGCGAGACCGTCGAGTACCTCACGGCGCTCGGTCACCGCCGCATCGCCCGGGTCGCCGGGCTCCCCCGGCTGCTGCACACCGTGCTGCGCGACGAGGCGTTCGGCGCCGTCTGCGCGGACCTCGGCCTGACCGAGGCCATCACCGTGCACACCGACTACACCGGCGAGGAGGGGGCCCGCGCCACCCGCAGGCTGCTCAGCTCCGCCGCACGGCCGACCGCCCTGGTGTACGACAACGACATCATGGCCGTGGCCGGGCTGTCGGTGGCCCAGGAGATGCGCCTGGACGTCCCGCGCGACCTGTCGATCGTCGCCTGGGACGACTCCCCGCTCTCCCAGGTGGTCCGGCCTCCGCTCACCGCGCTCACCCGCGACATCCCCGCCTACGGCGCGCACGCCGCCCGCCGACTGCTCTCGCTCATCGCCGGCGAGCACGTGACCGCCTTCGAGGACCAGGCCGCCCGCCTCACCTCTCGCGGCAGCACCGCTCCCCCACCGGCCTAGATCATCTCTTGTCCTGACATAACGCCCAACAACAAAGGCCCAGGACACCGCATGCCGTCCCAAGCCTTCGTCGCGCCGTGGCAGGTTCAGGCGGCGTGGCCGCCGTGCTCACGCACATACCGCGCGAAGGGCGGCCCACCGTCCGGTGCACCTGTTCCTGCCGGTCCTCATGCCGAAGGCGCACCCGCGGGAAGCGGGCGCGCCTTCGACGAAGGACGTCAGCGGCCGTGGCGGCCGGGGGTGCGGTCGGAGGTGGAGCGGCGGGGGCCGCCGCGGGCGTCGCGCGCGGGGCGCTCGCCCTGGTAGCCGCGGGCGGGACGGTCGCCCGCGCCCGGGCGCTCGCCGCGGGGGCCGCCGTCGCGGTGCTCGCCGTCCTCGCGGGAACGGTCGTGGAAGCGGCGCGGGCGGCGGTCGCCGCCGCCGTGGCCGCCCTCGCGGCGCGGGCGCTTGGCGGCCACGGCCGCCGGCTCCCACACCGGGATCTCGACGCCGCTCGGCTGCTGAGCGCCGGCCACCTCGGCCAGGCGGGGGTGTCCCGGCGTGACCTTCAGGCGGAACGGCTGGACGCCGGCGCGGCGGGTCATCGTCTCGGTGGAACGGCGCTCGTTCGGCAGCACGAGGGTCATGACCGTGCCGCGCTCGCCGGCGCGGGCCGTGCGGCCGCCGCGGTGCAGGTAGCTCTTGTGGTCCATCGGCGGGTCCACGTGCAGGACGAGGCTGACGTCGTCCACGTGGATGCCGCGCGCGGCGACGTCGGTGCAGACGAGCACGCCGATGGTGCCCTCGCGGAACTCGGCGAGGATGCGGGTGCGCTGGTTCTGCCGCTTGCCGCCGTGCAGGCCGCCGGCGCGGACGCCGACCCGGGCGAGCTGCTTGACCAGCCGGTCGACGCCGTGCTGGGTGCGCACGAACATGATCGTCCGGCCCTCGCGGTTGGCGATCTCGGCGGTGACGGCGAACTTGTCGTCCCGCGTGACCTGGAGCACGTGGTGCTCCATGGTCTCCACCGACGAGGTGGCCGGGGCCAGGGAGTGCGTCACCGGGTCGTGCAGGAACCGGCGGACGAGCTTGTCGACGTCTCCGTCGAGCGTCGCGGAGAACAGCAGCCGCTGGCCGTCCGCGGGGGTCTGCTCGAGCAGGGCGCTGACCACGGGGAAGAAGCCGAGGTCGCACATGTGGTCGGCCTCGTCGATGACCGTCACCCGCACGTCCTGCAGCGAGCACTCGCCCTGCTGGATCAGGTCGGTGAGCCGCCCGGGAGTGGCGACGACGATCTCGACGCCGCGCCGCAGCGCCTCGATCTGGCGGCCCATGGACATGCCGCCGACGACGGTCTTCATCCGCAGGGACAGGCCCCGGCCGAGCGGCTCGAGAGCGTCGGTCACCTGCATGGCCAGCTCGCGGGTGGGGACGAGGACGACGGCGAGCGGGCGGCGCGGCGCCGCCTTGACGCCGGAGACCAGGGTCATGGTCGGCAGGCCGAAGGCCAGGGTCTTGCCCGAGCCGGTCTGGCCGCGGCCGAGCACGTGGCGGCCGGCGAGGATGTCGGGGATGGTGGCCCGCTGGATGGGGAACGGGCTGTTGATGCCCTGCCGGGCCAGCGCGGTGATCAGCGGCTTGGGCAGGCCGAGCAGGGAGAACTCCTGCGGCGCGACGGAAGCCTCACCGGAGGCGGACTCCGCGTGGGCCTCGGCGGGAGCCGGCGACGCGGAGCGCTTCGGGGTGGACACCGCCTGCGCGGATCGCGCGGTCGGCGCGTCCTGGTCGTGCCCCGCGCCGGTGAAGGCGTCGGCGGGCATGGCGGTGTTGATGATGGTCACGATTGGTCGTGCCTTTCGATCGAAGAAACATGGCGCGTCACTTCTGCGAAAGGACGAGCCGGGGGCGTGCGGCCTGCGCCGCACTCGAACACAGGGCATCCGGAAGGATGCCGAAGCGGTGCGCTCATCGCGACACGCGAGCACCACTCAAAACAGTGGGCGACCTGAAGTCTAGCCCATCCTCGTCCGGCGGCGATCAAACGGGTACGGCCGCCGCTCCGCGACAGGGCGCGGGGCGGGGCCGTACCAGGGTCGCACACGAGCCGGGAGAGACGTCCAGGTGGAGGTCACACGCAGATCCCGGCGGGGTGAACGCGATCCCGATGACGATCGGGACGTAGTTGTCAGACGTTGAAACCGAGCATGCGGAGCTGGTCGCGGCCCTCGTCGGTGATCTTGTCCGGCCCCCACGGGGGCAGCCAGACCCAGTTGATCTTCACGTCGGAGACCATGCCGTCGAGAGCGGAGTGCGCCTGCTCCTCGATGACGTCGGTGAGCGGACAGGCCGCGCTGGTGAGCGTCATGTCGATGGTCGCGACGGGCAGCGCGCCGGCCGCGCCCTCGTCGAGGTTCACGCCGTAGATCAGGCCGAGGTCGACCACGTTGATCCCCAGCTCGGGGTCGACGACGTCCTTGAGGGCTTCGAGCACCTCGTCCAGGGTCGCCTCACCGTCGAACCCGGTCACGCTCACGCCGGTCGGGGTCTCCACGGGCTTGCTCACTCCGCCTCCTCGCCTTGCCGCATACATGCTGCCCCACACGCGGGGCCGTCGAAACAGAACGATCGCACGACGCCGCTCATGCCGAGCTCCTCGCCACCGCGTCCTTGTAGGCCATCCAGGCGAGCAGGGCGCACTTCACCCTGGCCGGGAACTTCGCCACACCCGCGAACGCCACGGCGTCGCCCAGAACGTCCTCGTCGGGTTCGATCTGGCCGCGGCCCTGCATGAGCCGGGTGAACTCGTCGACCACCGCCAAGGAGTCGTCAACGGTCGAACCGGTGGCCAGCTCGTGCAGGACGGAGGCGGCGGCCTGGCTGATCGAACATCCTTGGCCGTCGTAGGAGACGTCCTCGACCTTGCCGCCGTCGCCCAGCTTCACCCGCATCGTCACCTCGTCACCACACGTAGGGTTCACGTGGTGCACCTCAGCGTCGTAGGGATCGCGCAGGCCACGGCCCTGCGGATGCTTGTAGTGCTCCAGGATCAACTCTTGGTACAGCGACTCGGCGATCATCTTTTATCCGAACACCTTCTGTACGTAATGGATGCCCCGGACCAGTGCGTCGATCTCGTCCGTGGTGTTGTACAGATAGAAAGACGCGCGAGTCGTCGCAGGTATTCCGAAGCGCAAATGCAGCGGGCGGGCGCAATGATGCCCGACGCGCACGGCGACACCGAATTGGTCGTCCAATATCTGCCCCACATCATGGGGGTGAATGCCCGGAACTGTGAACGACAGCAGGCCTCCGCGATCTTCCGCGGTGGAGGGCCCGATGATGCGCAGGCCCGGGACCTCGGACAACGCCTTCAGACCGTACACCGTGAGCTCGTGCTCGTGGCTGCGGATGTCGTCCATGCCGACCGCCGTGAGGTAGTCGACGGCCGCGCCGAGCCCGATGGCCTCGACAATAGGTGGGGTACCGGCCTCGAATTTGTGGGGTACCGGAGCGAAGGTCGAGTGGTCCATCCAGACCGCCTCGATCATCTCTCCGCCGCCCAGGAACGGCGGCATGGCGGAAAGCAGTTCGTACCGCCCCCACAGCACGCCGATGCCGGAAGGGCCGGCCATCTTGTGCCCGGTGAACGCGACGAAGTCGACGCCGAGCGCCGCCACGTCGACCGCGCGGTGCGGCACCGACTGCGAGGCGTCGAGCAACATCAGCGCGCCGACCTCGCGGACCCTGGCCAGAATGCCGTCCACCGGGTTGACGGTGCCGAGGACGTTGGACTGGTGCGCGATCGACACGATCTTGGTGCGCTCGTTGACGAGCTCCTCCAGCCCCGACAGGTCCAGGCGGCCCTCGTCGGTCACCGGGAACCACCGCAGCGTGGCGCCGGTGCGCTGCGCGAGCAGCTGCCAGGGCACGATGTTGGAGTGGTGCTCCATCTCGGAGATGACGATCTCGTCGCCCGGGCCCATGCGGAACCGGTCGTCGTCGCAGGTGGGGTTGCCGAAGGAGTACGCCACCAGGTTGAGCGCCTCGGAGGCGTTCTTGGTGAAGACCACCTCGTCGCGGCCCGGCGCGCCGATGAAGGCGGCCACCTTGTCGCGCGCGCCCTCGTAGGCCTCGGTCGACTCGCCGCCCAGCGTGTGCAGGGCGCGGCCGACGTTGCTGTAGTGCTGTTCCATGTGCTCGCGCATGGTCGAGATGACCTGCGCCGGCTTCTGGGAGGAGTTGCCCGAGTCGAGGTAGACCAGCGGCCTCCCCCCGGGCAGCTCGCGCGACAGGATCGGGAAGTCCTTCCGGATCCTGTCCACGTCGAACATGCCGTTTGTCATGCGGTGGTCGCCTTCGTGTAGCGCTCGTAGCCCTCGGCCTCGAGCTTGTCGGCCAGCTCCGGCCCGCCCTCTTCGACGACCCGGCCGCCCGCGAAGACGTGGACGAAGTCCGGCTTCACGTAGCGAAGGATGCGGGTGTAGTGGGTGATGAGCAGCACGCCGGTGTCGCCGGCCGCGCCGAAGCGGTTGACGCCCTCGGAGACGACGCGCAGGGCGTCGACGTCCAGGCCCGAGTCGGTCTCGTCGAGGATGGCGATCTTCGGCTTGAGCAGCTCGAGCTGGAGGATCTCGTGGCGCTTCTTCTCGCCGCCGGAGAAGCCCTCGTTGAGATTGCGCTGGGCGAAGGAGGGGTCGATGGCCAGGGCGTCCATGCCCTCCTTGAGCTCCTTGGTGAACACCCGCAGCTTGGGCGCCTCGCCGCGGACGGCGGTGACGGCGCTGCGCAGGAAGTTCGACACCGAGACGCCGGGCACCTCGACGGGATACTGCATGGCCAGGAACAGGCCGGCGCGGGCGCGCTCGTCCACCGTCAGCGACAGCACGTCCTCGCCGTCGAGGGTAACCGTGCCGGAGGTGATGGTGTACTTCGGGTGGCCGGCGATGGCGTAGGCGAGCGTCGACTTGCCCGATCCGTTGGGGCCCATGAGGGCGTGGGTCTCACCCGCGCGGACGGTGAGATTGACGCCGCGCAGGATCTCCTTGTCCTCCACGGCGACATGCAGGTCACGAATTTCCAGGGTGGACACTTAAGACTCCCCATTTTCAACATGGTCGGCGCCGTCGAGCGAGACGAGCACGTCGTCGCCTTCGAGCTTCACTCGGTAGACAGGGACGGGCCGCACCGCGGGCGGCCCGGTCGGCTTGCCGCTGCGCACGTCGAAGCACGACCCGTGCAGCCAGCATTCAAGGGTGTCGTCGTAGACGTCGCCCTCGCTGAGGCGCACCTCGGCGTGCGAGCAGACGTCGTACAGGGCGAACACCTCGCTGTCCTTGCGGACCAGCGCGACCGGCGTGCCCTCCACCTCGATACCGACGACCCCTCCGTCGGGGATGTCGGAGATCGAACAGGCCTTGATGAACGTCATGACCCGAGCTCCGCCTCCACTGCGGCGAGAACGCGCTCACGGATCTCGCCGACCTCGATCTTCTGAAGCAGCTGGGCGAAGAACCCGCGGATGACCAGGCGGCGTGCCTGGTCGAAGGGGATGCCCCGCGCCTGCAGGTAGAACAGGTGCTCGTCGTCGAGGCGGCCGGACGCCGAGGCGTGGCCGGCCCCCGCGACCTCTCCGGTGAGGATCTCCAGGTTCGGCACCGAGTCGGCCCGGGCCCCATCGGTGAGGATGAGGTTGCGGTTGAGCTCGTAGGTGTCGGTGCCGGTCGCCTCGACGCGGATGATCACGTCGCCGATCCACACGGCGTGCGCGTCATCGCCCTGCAGGGCGCCGCGGTAGTCGACGTTGCTGCGGCAGTCGGCCACGGTGTGGTCGACCAGCAGGCGGTGCTCGATGTGCTGGCCGGCGTCCACGAAGTACAGGCCGTTCAGCTCGGCGTCGCCGCCGCGGGCGCTGTAGGACACCGACGGCGACAGGCGCACCAAGTCGCCGCCGAGGGTGACGACGAAGCTCTTGAACGTGGCGTCCTTGCCCAGGTGGGCGTGGTGCTGCGAGACGTGCACGGCGTCGTCGGCCCAGTCTTGCAGGCTGACGACCTTCAGCGTGGCGCCGTCGCCGACGACGAACTCGACGTTGTCGGCGTACACCGCGCTGCCCTGGTGGTCGAGCACGACCACGGCCTCGGCGAGCGGCTCGACGGCGACCACGATGTGGCCGTACACCGCCCCGCCGCCCTCGCCGCGCAGGCTGATCACGGTGGGCGTGGAGGCGACGGCCTCCTTCGGCACCGTGATCACGGTGGCCTTCTCGAAGGAGGTGAACGCCTGGACGCTGACCCGGTCGGTCGGCGCGTACGCCTTGCCGATGCGGGAGTCCTCACGGCCGACGGTCTCGACGGAGACCTCCGGCGCGGCGTCCACGTTCACCACGACCGTGCCGGAGCCGGCGGCGGTGCCGTCGTGCAGCCCGCGCAGCCGCGACAGCGGGGTGAAGCGCCAGGCCTCCTCACGGCCGGTGGGGACGGGGAAGTCCTCCAGCTTGTAGGAGGACTTGCCGTACAGGGTAGACAGTGGTTTGGAGTCCAGGCCCATGGTCAGCCCACCGCTCCTTCCATCTGCAGCTCGATCAGCCGGTTGAGCTCGAGGGCGTACTCCATGGGCAGCTCGCGGGCGATCGGCTCGACGAAGCCGCGCACGATCATCGCCATGGCCTCGTCCTCGCTGAGCCCGCGGCTCATGAGGTAGAAGAGCTGGTCGTCGGAGACCTTGGAGACCGTCGCCTCGTGCCCCATGGAGACGTCGTCCTCGCGGACGTCGACGTAGGGGTAGGTGTCGGACCGGCTGATCTGGTCGATCAGCAGGGCGTCGCACTTGACGGTGGAGGCCGACCCGGCCGCGCCCTCTTCGATCTGCACCAGGCCGCGGTAGGAGGTGCGGCCGCCGCCCCGGGCGACCGACTTGGAGACGATCGTCGAGGAGGTCTTGGGCGCCAGGTGCACCATCTTGGCGCCGGCGTCCTGGTGCTGGCCCTCGCCGGCGAAGGCGACGCTCAGCGTCTCGCCCTTGGCGTGCTCGCCCATGAGGTAGACGGCGGGGTACTTCATCGTGACCTTGGAGCCGATGTTGCCGTCGATCCACTCCATGGTGGCGCCCTCGTAGGCGACGGCGCGCTTGGTGACCAGGTTGTAGACGTTGTTCGACCAGTTCTGGATGGTCGTGTAGCGGCAGCGGGCGTTCTTCTTCACGATGATCTCGACGACCGCGCTGTGCAGCGAGTCGGAGGAGTAGATCGGCGCCGTGCAGCCCTCGACGTAGTGGACGTAGGAGCCCTCGTCGACGATGATCAGCGTGCGCTCGAACTGGCCCATGTTCTCGGTGTTGATCCGGAAGTAGGCCTGGAGCGGGATCTCGACCTGGATGTTCGGCGGCACGTAGATGAACGAGCCGCCCGACCACACCGCGCTGTTCAGCGAGGCGAACTTGTTGTCGCCGACCGGGATGACCGACCCGAAGTACTCCTTGAAGATCTCGGGGTGCTCCTTGAGGCCGGTGTCGGTGTCGAGGAAGATGACGCCCTTCTCCTCGAGGTCCTCACGGATCTTGTGGTAGACGACCTCGGACTCGTACTGGGCGGCGACGCCGGCCACGAGGCGCTGCTTCTCGGCCTCGGGGATGCCGAGCTTGTCATAGGTGTTCTTGATGTCCGCCGGCAGCTCGTCCCAGGAGGCGGCCTGCTTCTCGGTGGAGCGGACGAAGTACTTGATGTTGTCGAAGTCGATGCCGGAGAGGTCGGAGCCCCAGCTCGGCATGGGCTTCTTGCCGAACAGCCGAAGGCCCTTCAGGCGCAGGTCGAGCATCCACTCGGGTTCGCTCTTCAGTGCGGAGATGTTGCGCACGACCTCTTCGGACAGGCCACGGCGCGCGGTGGCGCCGGCCGCGTCGGTGTCGGACCAGCCGAACTTGTAATTCCCGAGGCCTTCAAGCTCCGGGCGGTCGGTGACAGTCACCTTCCGGTCTCCTTGCTCTCGATCGCGTTGCGCGAAGTGCTTATGGTCACGTCGCCGGAGCCGTCTGAAGTGTCCACGGTCGCGCTCCGCCGGGGGTTCACAGATTGGTTGCGCTGTTCGGCCAGCGCCCTCGGGCTCACATGGGTGGTGCACACGCCGTCGCCGTGGGCGATGGTCGCGAGGCGCTGGACGGGAGTGCCGAGCAGCTGCCCGAACGCCTCGGTCTCGGCCTCGCACAGCTGCGGGAACTCCGCCGCCACGTGCGCCACCGGGCAGTGGTGCTGGCACAGCTGCTCGCCGCCCGACTTGGCCTGGCTGGCCGAGGCGGCGTAGCCGTCGGCGGTCAGGGCCTCGGCCAGCACGCGCACCCGCTGGTCGGCGGGAACCTCGCGCATCGCCGGCGACAGCCGCTTGACCAGGCCCTCGACCTGGGATCTGGCGAACTCGGCCACGGCCTGCTCGCCCACGCGCTCGGCCAGGAAGCGCAGCGCGCTGCCGGCCAGGTCGTCGTAGGCGTGCACGAAGGCGCCGCGCCCGGGGTCGGTGATCACGAACAGCTTGGCGGGCCGCCCGCGTCCTCGCTGACCGCGGGGACGCACCGCGCGTGGCTCTATCATGCCTTCTGCGAGCAACGCGTCGAGGTGCCTGCGCACCCCCGCCGGTGTGAGCCCGAGCCGCTCGCCCAGGGCGGCGGCGTTGATCGGGCCGTGCTCCAGGATCAGCCGAGCGACGCGCGCGCGCGTGCCGCGCTCGGCGCCCTTCTCGGCGTTCGTCATCCCGGTCACGTTTTTCACAACATCAGTGTGCCGTAATTCCTTCCCGGCGTACAACCCGACGATCGTGGGTTGCATCACGCAGGTAAGCCTTACCTAAGCTGCGGAAACCGCCGGGGAAGGCGCACGGCGGTGCAGTCCGAGGAAGGTCGCAAGGGCCGCCGCGGTCAGCACGAGCATGGCCAGCGCCATGGGGAGTGCCGAGCCGGTGCCCCCCAGCCCCACGAGCGGCGCGGCCACCCCGCCGAAGCCGAACTGCAGCAGGCCGAGCAGCGCCGAGGCGCTGCCCGCGACCTGCGGCGCCTGTTCCGCCAGCGCCAGCGCCCCCGTGCCGGGCAGCGACAGGCCCGCGCCGCACATCAGCGTGAACAGCGAGGCGACCACCAGGGGCAGGCCGAGGCCGGCGAGCACGGATCCGGCCAGGCCCGCGGCTCCGGCCACGCCCAGCAGCAGGCCGATCAGCACCAGCCGCGCGGGCGGGACCCGGCCCGCGGCCCGCCCGCCCACCTGGGCCATGAGGGTCAGGCCGAGCGCGTTGGCGGCGAAAATGACCGAGAAGCCGGTCGGGGACACCCCGTAGATCTCCTGGAGCACGAAGGGCGACCCGGAGATGTAGGCGAACATGCCGGCGAAGCCCAGCCCGCCCGCCATCGCCGACGCCATGAACGACCGGTCGCGCAGCAGCAGGGCGAATGTGGCCAGGGTCTGCCGCAGCCCGCCGCCGCCCCGCTCGCCGGCCGGCAGCGTCTCGCGCACGCCGGCGAGCACGGCGAGCAGCAGCACCAGCCCGGCGGCGCCGAGCGCGACGAACACCCCGCGCCAGGAGGTGAATCGCAGCAGCTGTGCCCCGGCGATCGGGGCGAGGATGGGCGCCAGGCCGCTCACCAGCATCAGCGTGGCGAAGATGCGCGCGATGGCCGGGCCGTCGTACAGGTCGCGCACGATCGCCCGCACGATCACCAGCGCCGCGCCTCCGGCCAGGCCCTGCGCCAGGCGCAGCCCGGCGAGGGCCTCGACCGACGGCGCGAAGGCGCACAGCAGCGAGGCCACCGCGTAGGAGGCGACCCCGGCGATCAGGGGGAGGCGCCGTCCCCGCATGTCGCTCACCGGCCCGGCGACCAGCTGGCCCACCGACACCCCGACCAGGCACGCGGTCAGGGTGAGCTGGACCTGGGCGGCCCCGGTCAGCATCTCCCCGCGGATGGCCGGCAGAGCAGGCAGGTACATGTCGATGGACAGCGGGCCGATCGCCGACAACGCGCCCAGGATGAGCACGAGCACTCCGCGCCGGCGCCTCTGCCCTGCGGATCGTTCCGCCGGGGCGTCTTCCTGCACAGCGGTCGCGCGCATGCGACCCCTTTCGTGAGCTGAGGTATGAAACAGCCCACAGGGGGGCAAGGGATCCCCAACTTCCCCAAAGCCCACCTAATTCCCGGTTCGCTGAAGTTCTCCGCTCCCCGTCTTCATGGACGACCTCCCTGCCGCCTTCCCGCAGGAGCGGGCGCGGGAGCCCGGCGTCCGTGACGCCCCGCTCATGCGACGTCGGGGAACCCCTCGCCTGCCCCATCGCCCGGCACGGGCTCCGGCAGGGCCTGTTCGCACCAGATGGTCTTGCCAGAGGTGGTCTGCCTGGTCCCCCAGCCCTGGGTCATCTGTGCGACCAGCAGCAGCCCACGGCCCCCTTCGTCGAAGACGCGGGCCCGGCGCAGGTGCGGCGCGGTGCTGCTGCCGTCGGAGACCTCGCAGATCAGCGTGTTGCCGCGGATCAGCCGCAGCCGGATCGGGGAAGCCGCGTGGCGGATGGCGTTGGTGACCAGCTCGCTGACCACGAGTTCGGTGATGAACCCCAACTCGTCCAGGCCCCACGCGTGGAGCTGGTCCATCGCCAGCCGGCGGGCGCGCGAGACCCGGGCCGGGTCGGCAGGGACGTCCCACGTGGCGAACCGGTCGGCAGAGAGGGCTCCGGTGCGGGCGAGGAGAAGGGCGGCGTCGTCGGCCGCGCGACGCCCGTCGAGCAACGCACCGGTCACGACGTCGCAGGCGTCTTCGAGCGACGCCGCCGGCATCGCCAGGGCGCGGCGCAGCTCGGCCAGCCCCTGCTCGATGTCGCGGTCGCGGACCTCGACCAGGCCGTCGGTGAACAGGGCGATCACGCTGCCCGGGGCCAGGTACAGCTCGGTGGTCTCGAAGGGCAGGCCGCCGATGCCGAGGGGAGGGCCGACGGGCCCGCTCACGACCTCCGTGGCGCCGTCCGGCGTGACCAGGACGGGCAGGAGGTGACCGGCGGTGGCCATGGTGCAACACCGTGAGACCGGATCGTAGACGGCGTACACGCACGTGGCTCCCAGCTCCCCGAAGACCGCCGCATCGCCTTCGGCCGTGCCGGACTGCTGCTCGTTGAGGAGGTGGATGACCAGGTCGTCCAGATGGGTGAGAAGCTCGTCGGGCGGCAGGTCGACGTCGGCCAGGGTGCGCACGGCGGTGCGCAGGCGCCCCATGGTGGCCGAGGCGTGGATGCCGTGGCCGACGACGTCCCCGATGACCAGGGCGACCCGGCAGCCGGACAGCGGGATCACGTCGAACCAGTCGCCCCCCACCCCTGCCTGCACGCCCGCGGGCAGGTAACGGGAGGCGACCTCCACCGCCGGCCGGTCGGACAGCCGCTGGGGCAGCAGGCTGCGCTGCAGGGTCAGCGCCGTGTCGCGCTCTTGGGTGTAGCGGCGGGCGTTGTCGATGGCGACGCCGGCCTTGGCGACCAGCTCCGCCGCGTAGGACAGATCCTCGTCGTCGAACTCCCCGTGCGGCTGGGAGCGCCAGAAGCTGACCACGCCCATCCGCGTCCCATGAGCGGACAGCGGGGTCGTGATCAGCGAATGGCAGCCGCGATCCAGGATCCGCCCGGCCTCCTCTCCGTCCTGGGACCGCCATGCGGTGGAACTTCGCAGATCGGGCTCGACCATGGTGATCCCGTGGCGGAGACTGCTCGCCTGAGGGGTGGACGGCCGCCAGGTGATCAGGCTGCCCGCCGGCTGGAAGGGAACGAGCTCCCCGATGCCTCCCCCTGCCACCCGGCACAGTTCCTCCGACTCGGCCGGAGGGTGCTCCTCACCTCGCTGGACGGTCACCGCCAGGTCGATGGTGACGAAGTCGGCGAACTCGGGGACCACCACCCGCACCAGTTCTTCCGCCGTCCGCCCCACGTCGAGCGTGGTGCCCACCGCCGTGCCGGCCTCGTACAGCAGCTTGAGGCGCATGTGCGCCTCGTCCGCAAGCCTGCGGCTCTCCTCCAGTGAGCTTCCCATGCCGTTGAACGCGTCTTCGAGCTCGCCGATCTCGCCGGTCCCGGTTCCGGGCATGCGCGCCGAGAGGTCTCCGCCGGCGAGCCTTGTGGCGACGGCGGCCGCCCGGCGCACCGGCCGGACGATCGCCCGTGTCAGATACCCGTTGTAACCGGCGATGAGGAGGACCGATGCCACCAGCCCGCCGGCCGCCGCCGCGGTCGCCCAGCGAACCTTGGTCTCGGCGGCCTGTTCCTGCGCCGCCAGTATGGTCCGCGCCTCGCGGTCGAACCGGTCGAACTGAGCTCTGAAGTGGTCGACGCGTCGTTTGCCCTCCACCGTCGTCGCCACGCTCCACGCGGAGGGATCCCCCTGCTTCGCCGCCTCGACCAGCGGGATCGAATAGTCGCGGAGGAAGGAATCCCCGTCACGGGCGATCTCGACGGCCTGGCGCCGCAGCTCGGTCGTGCGGGCGAGCCCGACCACCTTCCGCGCCTCCACGGGGAAGGCCTCCCTGGCGGCCTCCCACGGCTGGAGGAAGCGCTGCTGCCGGGTGATGAGGTAGCCGCGCGCTCCCGTCTCGAGGTCCAGGACGAGCTTTTCGAGGCCGTTCACCTCGACGAGCGTCACGCGGGTGTGCTCTCGCGCGTCCGTCGCGCGGAGCAGGTCGGTGACCGCCCAGAACGGCGCCCCGAAGACGAGCCCGATCAGCATCGCGAGCACGCTGCTCGCGATGAGCATGAGGGGTGTCAGCCCTCTTCCGACACTCCGTCCCGATGGGGTTGCGCTCATGTCAGGCCTTGCTGGTAGCACCGCTACCAGGCGATTCTACCCTCGGGGCGTGACCTGCCCGTTGAGGGGAGGCCCGCTCTCCCCGGACGGGGGGAGCGCCGGCCAGGCCCCGCCGGGAGGGCTCGGAGCCATGACGCCGAAGACGGCGCCGCGCGCGTCGGTGAGCACCGCGTGCCGTCCGGCGGGCAGGTCCCGCGGCGGGCTCACGATCGCGCCGCCGCACCGTTCGGCGAGGAGGGCGGTGGCCTCGCAGTCGGCCACGGCGAAGACCGCCAGCCAGTGCGGCGCGTCCGGCGAGGACGGAGCCCCGCGGTCCGGCCCGGACGGCGTGCCTCCCTCCGGCAAGGACGGCGTACCTCCCGGAGGCCCCGCCACCCGCTCCTCCGATGACCCGGCTCCACCCGGGGACGGCATCCGGCGGCCGGGCGGGGAGGGCGCTTCGTTCATGGCCCGCAGGCCGGCCACGGGCCTGCCGTCCAGCAGCCATTCGGCGCGGTCCCCCCACCCGGGGCCCGTCAGGCTCCGGGCGCTCCAGCCGAAGACCTCTCCGTAGAAGGTCCTCGCCTCCTCTGGGTCGCGGCAGGCCAGCTCGCTCCAGCAGAGCGCGACCGGCTCGTCCACCAGCTGGGCGCCGTGATGCCGCACCGGCTCCCAGACCAGGAACGAGGCTCCCGCGGGGTCCTCGAAGGCCGCCATGGCGCACTCGTCGAAGACCTGGACCGGCCCGACGGCGACCCGTCCCCCCGCTTCCTTGACCTTCTCGGCCGTCGACTCGGCGTCGCCGGTGGCGAAGTAGGTGTTCCAGGCCGACGGCCGGTCCGGGGCGAACGTCGGGCCGATGCCCGCCACGAGCTTGCCGCCCTGCGTGAAACGGCCGTACACCCCCGCGTCCCCGTAGGCGTCGAAGGTGGCCCGCCAGCCGAACAGCGCCTCGTAGAAGGCGACCGACGCGGTGAGGTCGGTGCTGGCCAGGTCCACCCAGCAGGGCACTCCGGGCTTGTAACCGGTACGCGTGGGCATCCGGACCTCCTTGACGGCGGATGTGCGCGCCCGAGCCGGCCGCCCGCGATCGCGCGGGCACGGCAGGGGACGTGGCCCAGCGTCACACGGCGGCCCGGCCGACATGTCCCGCGACCTCCCGCCTTGATGGGAAGTACCGCGAAGCTTTACCGTCACGCGGGCCGGGACGCCCCGGTCGGCGCGGGGACCACGGCCCGCGGTCCCTAGACTCGACTCATGAACGCCCCAGCCGTCGCGCTCACCGAACTGGTCAAGCGATACGGCCGCACCCTCGCGGTCGACGGTCTGAGCCTCACGGCCGAACGCGGCGCGGTCACCGCCATCCTCGGCCCGAACGGCGCGGGCAAGACCTCCACCATCGAGATCTGCGAGGGGTTCCGGCGCGCCGACGGCGGCGCCGTGCGGGTGCTCGGGCTCGACCCGGCCCGCGACGGGGCGGCGCTCAAGCCCCGGGTCGGCGTGATGCTCCAGTCCGGCGGCGTGCCGCCGGCCGTGCGCGCCGCGGAGTGGCTGCGACTGGTGGCCCGCTTCCACGCCCGCCCTCTCGACCCGGACGCCCTGCTGGCGAGGCTCGGCCTGACCGAGCACGCCCGCACCCCCTACCGCCGCCTGTCCGGCGGCCAGCAGCAGCGCCTGTCGCTCGCCGCCGCGATCATCGGCCGTCCCGAGCTGGTCTTCCTCGACGAGCCGACCGCCGGCCTGGACCCCCAGGCGCGGCACGCCTGCTGGGAGGTCGTCGCCGAGCTGCGCGCCCGCGGGGTGTCCACGGTGCTGACCACCCACCACATGGACGAGGCCGAGAAGCTCGCCGACAAGGTCGTCATCATCGACCGGGGGACGGTCGTGGCCGAGGGCAGCCCGCAGTCCCTGACCGGCGCCGAGCGGCAGCTCCGCTTCCGGGCGAGGCCCGGGCTCGACCTGGACGAGCTGCTCAACGCGCTTCCCGCCGGCAGCACGGCCAAGGAGTCGCCGAGCGGCCACTACGTCATCGAGGGCCACGTGGGCCCCGAGCTGCTGGGCACGGTCACCGCCTGGTGCGCCTCCGAGGGCGTCACCACCGACGACCTGAGCGTCGAGCGCCGCACACTCGAAGACGTCTTCCTTGAGCTGACCGGGAGAGAACTGCGATGACCGGCTTCCCGGCGGCGCTCGTCCCCGCGAACCCCTCCGCACGCATCCGAAGGGAACGACCCTGGTGACCGCCGCTCTCGACTTCACGCCCGCCCCGGGCGCTGCGCCGCTGCGCCAGATGGTGCGGGCGCAGGCCGGCGCCGAGATCAGGGCCGTGCTGCGCAACGGGGAGCAGCTCCTGCTCACGTTGATCATCCCGATTCTGGTGCTGGTGGGCTTCTCCGCGATCCCGCTGCTGGAGGTGCCCGGCCGGCGCATCGACTTCGTCACCCCCGGCGTGCTGGCGCTGGCGATCATGTCCACGGCCTTCACCGGGCAGGCGATCGGCACCGGCTTCGAACGGCGGTACGGGGTGCTCAAGCGCCTGGGCGCCACTCCCCTGTCCCGCTCGGGCCTGATGCTCGCCAAGACCCTGGCCGTGATCGCCGTGGAGGCGTTGCAGGTCGTGGTCATCGCGGCCGTGGCGCTCGCGATGGGCTGGCATCCGCGGGGCAATCCGCTGTGGGCCGCCGCGCTGCTCCTGCTGGGCACGGCGGCGTTCAGCGGGCTCGCCCTGCTGATGGCCGGCACCCTGCGCGCGGAGGCGACCCTGGCCGCCGCCAACCTCGTCTACCTGGTGCTGCTGGGCCTCGGCGGGGTCGTGGTGCCGGTGAGCGCGTTCCCGCACACCCTTCGCACCGTCGTCGAGCTGCTGCCGATCACGGCGCTGACCGAAGGGCTGCGCGCGGTGCTGACCCATGCGAGCGGTTTCCCCGTGCGAGACGCGCTCGTCCTGCTCGCGTGGGCCGTCGTGGCCCTGGCCGCCGCCTCCCGCGCCTTCCGCTGGGAATGACCTCCCCTCCTTTCGACCGCACGCGCACGTGCGAGGAACGAGAGAACCCTCCCCATGACCTCGCCCTCCCTCTCCTCCTCCTCGGCCGCCGGCTCCTTCCCCTCCGGCCGCGTCCGGCCGGGCGCCTTCATGCGGGCCGCGGCCGGCGCGGTGCCGCCGTCCGGGCTGGTCATGCTGGCGATCCTTTCGGTGCAGATCGGCGCGGGACTGGCCAAGAACCTGTTCGCGGCCCTGCCTCCGAGCGCCGTGGTGTTCCTGCGCATCGCGGCGGGGGCGGCGATGCTCGCCGTCGCCGCCCGGCCCCGGCTGCGCGGGCTGAACCGGCGCGACCTGGCGGCGGGGGTCGCCTTCGGCGTGACGCTCGGCCTGATGAACCTGTCGTTCTACGAGGCGCTCGCCCGGCTGCCGATGGGCATCTGCGTCACCATCGAGTTCCTCGGGCCGCTCGGAGTCGCGGTGGCGGCCTCGCGGCGCCGGACCGACCTGCTGTGGGTGGCGCTGGCGGCGACCGGCATCGCGCTGCTCGCACCTTGGGGGCAGGCCGGGGGGCTGAGCTGGGTGGGCATCGGGTTCTCGGCCCTGGCGGCCGTCTGCTGGGCCGCCTACATCCTGCTCTCGGCCTCCGTGGGGAGCCGGTTCCCCGGCACCACCGGCCTGTCCTTCGCCATGCTGGTCGCGGTCGTCGTGATCGCGCCGATCGGGGTGACGACCGGCGGGGCCGACCTGCTGCACCCCGGCTTGCTGCTGCTCGGTGCGGGCGTCGGCCTGCTCTCGTCGGTGATCCCCTACAGCCTGGAGCTGGAGGCTCTGCGGCGGATGCCCAAGCGGGTGTTCGGCATCCTGATGAGCCTGGAGCCCGCCGTGGCCGCCCTGGTCGGGCTCGTGGTGCTCGGCGAGGTGCTCCACCTGCGCGAATGGGCGGCCATCGGCTGCGTCGTCATCGCCTCCGTCGGGGCGACCCGCACCACCTGACCACCGGTCAGGCCTTGACCTCGCGGAGGCGGCCGGTCTCGACCTCGTAGACGAAGCCGCGGACCGAGTCCTTGACGGGGATGAACGGGTCGGCCTGGATGCGGGCGATGGACTGGCGGACGTCCTCGTCCAGGTCGGTGAACGCCTCGGCCGCCCAGTCGGGCTTGAGGCCGGTCTCGTCGGCGATGGCGGTCTTGAAGGCGTCGTCGGTGAAGGTGAGCATGCCGCAGCCGGTGTGGTGGATGAGGATGATCTCGCGGGTGCCGAGCAGGCGCTGGCTGATGGCCAGGCTGCGGCGCTCGTCGGCGGTGACCACGCCCCCGGCGTTGCGGATGACGTGCGCGTCCCCTTCGGTGAGCCCGAGGAGCCCGTACACGTTGAGGCGGGCGTCCATGCAGGCCAGCACCGCGACGTGCCGGGCCGGCGGGAGCGGCAGGTGCCCCTTGTCGAAGTCCGCCGCGTAGCGTTCGGCGTTGGCGAGGAGTTCGTCGGTGACGCTCATGCAGACCTCCGAAGTCGTCGGGCCCGGGACGCGGCCCGGTGTCCCGGCCAGCCTTCCCTACATTACCTACTCCGTCAACAGTCTTTAACTCTCCGTCACCCCCGGCGGACAGGCCTCCCGCCACCGGCCCGTTCGCCCGGCCGGATCCCGCCGCCCGCGCCCGGGCGGCGATTCCCCCGGCGGGCCTCTTGCCCTTCGGTTTGTGTACGACGTAAGCTTACTTCGTACACAAACCAGGAGGCGTCATGACCACCATCGCGATCATCGTTCCGCTCGTCTGGCTGGCCTGGCTGGCCCTCACCGAGTGGGTCCCCATGTTCCCCCTCAACGACCTGTCCCCCGGCAACATCGGCCGGCGCCTGCTGGCCGCGGCCATCAACTACCCGTTCCCCCTGCTCATCGCCGCGGGCGTCGCCGTCCACCAGAGCTGGTCGCTGATCACGGCCACCATGCTGTGCTTCCCGGTCATGGCGGGTCACCTGGGGAACTGGTGGCTGCCCTACTTCGGCACCGCCTCCGCGTCCCAGCGTGAGACGTACCAGCGGGACTACGCCCGCACCCTGAAGATCCTTCCCGTCGAGGGCCACGACGTCGTCATCGACGTGCAGCACATGATCGTGGGCGCGCTCTCCCTGGTGATGCTGGCGACGACCCTCACCGCTACCCTGACCGCATGAAGCAACCGGCCCGGGGCCGCGGAGCCGGGCGCGGCGGGCGGCCGGCGGTGCTCAGTCCCGAGCGCATCGTCGCCGCCGCCGTCGAGATCCTGGACGCCGAAGGCCTGGACGCCCTGACCATGCGCCACCTCGGCACCCGCCTCGGCGTCGCGGCCATGTCGCTGTACCGGCACGTCCCCAATCGCGACGCCCTGCTGAGCGCGGTGGTCGGCCACCTGTTCGCCGAGACCGTCGTCGACCCCGTCCCGGCCGTCCCGTGGACCGAGGCGCTGACCGGTTTCGGCGCCGCCTACCGGCGGACACTGCTCGCCCACCCGCACGCCGTGCCGCTCCTGGCCACCCATCCCGTCGACGTCGACACCGGCCTCACCCTGCTGGCCGGCCTGCTGGACCGCTTCGCGGCCTCGGGCGTCGCGCGGCCGGACGCCCTGACCGCGATCCAGTCGGTCGGCGTCTACGTCCTCGGCCACGCCTTGGCCCAGGTCGGCACGCCGCCCGGGACGGACGCGCCCGCGCCGGTCGCCGACCCCGCCGTCACCGCCTTCTACGACGAGTGGTTCGACAGCGGCCTGCGCGCCATGGTGTCGGGGTTCGAGCGGCGGCTCGCCGAATAGGCGATCGCGAGCCCGGCGGGCGGGACCCCGCGCCGCGAGCGGGGCGCGGCCACCGGTCACTCCGGGCGGTCGGCCCAGATGCCTCGCACGTGCTGGATGTGGTGGTCCATGAGGGTGCGGGTGGCGTCGGCGTCACCGCGCGCGAGGGCGTCCAGGATGTCCAGGTGCTCGCGGGCGGAGTCGGCCAGGGTGCCCCGTTCCGACATGGTCTTCAGGCCGTACAGCCGGGCGCGGTAGCGCAGGTCGCGCGCGATCTCGACCAGGTGGGCGTTGCCGGCCAGGGCCAGCAGGTCCATGTGGAAGCGCAGGTCGGCGTTGACGTAGGCCAGCAGGTCGCCGCGCTCGGCGGCCGAGACGATCTCCTCGGCCACGGGCCGCAGCCGCTCGGCGTCGCCGGCGACGGCGGTGCCGGCCAGCCGGGCGACCGTGGGGACCTCGAGCAGCCTGCGGATCTCGGTGAGCTCGTCCAGGTCGCGCTCGGACAGCTCGGTGACCCTGAACCCCTTGTTGCGCACCGCCTCGACCAGGCCCTCCTTGGCCAGGTCGAGCATCGCCTCGCGCACCGGCGTGGCCGACACGCCGAACTGCGCGGCCAGCACCGGGGCGGAGTACACGACGCCGGGCCGCATCTCGGCGGCCACCAGCGCGTCGCGCAGCGCCTGGGCCACCTGCTCGCGCAGGCTCTGGCGCCCGCTCATGACGGGCAGGTCGAGCCTGCCGTCCTCGCTCACGCCCGGCCACCCCGCTCGGACCCGCTCGCCATTCCGGTACCCCTCCCCAGGCTCATCGGCCCGCCCACGCCTCGTGGACGGCGGCCGCCACGACCAGATCCTCCCAGGCCATGCCCACGCTCTTGAACAGGCGGGGACCGGGGCCGGGCCGCAGGCCGCCCCGCACGAGCAGCGCGAGGTCGCCGGCGAGGTGATCGGGCCCGACCAGGCCCTGCTCGATGGGGATGACCAGGTCGCCGGCCTCCGCGAGCGCGGCGGCGCGCGACTCGACGACCACGGTCGCCCGGGCGACCAGCTCGCCGTCGACCTCGCGGGCGTCCGGCTCGTGGGAGCCGACCGCGACGACGGTGGCGCCGTCGGCGACGAGCGCGCCGGGGAACAGCGGCTCCCTGGCGCCGGTGCAGCACGCGATCACGTCGGCGGACGCCACGGCGGACGCCACCTCGGGGGACACCGCCACCCCGCCGGTCCGGACGGCCGCCGCGGCCCGCTCCGCGGACACCGGTGCCTCCGCGTCCGCGACGTCCGCCACGGGTCCGGCAGGCCCGGCGGGCCCGGCGGTGGTGAGCGCGGTCGCGTGGAGGCCGAGGCCGGCGCACCGCCCGGCGAACGCGCGGGCGCGGGCGGCGTCGCGGCCGGCGACGGTGACCCGCTCGATGGGGCGGACGGCGCACAGCGCCTCGACGTGGCCCCACGCCTGCGGCCCGGTGCCGAAGACCATCAGCGAGCGCGCGTCCGGACGCGCCAGGTGGGCCGCGGCCAGAGCCGAGACGGCGGGAGTACGCAGCGCGGTGAGCGCGGCGCCGTCCATCGCCGCCAGGGGCGTGAGCGTGTCCCCGTCGAACAGCAGGTAGGTGCCCTGGATGCGCGGCAGCCCTTTGGCCGGGTTGCCGGGGGCCACGGTCGCGACCTTGATCCCCGCGTGGCGGCCGTGCGCGGCGGGCATCAGCAGGAACTGGCCGGCCGGCACCTCGACGACCGGGCGGGGCGGGCCGCCGCCGGGGTCGAGCCCCTCCGACAGCGCGTCGCCCAGCACGCGCACGGCCCGCTCCATGGGCAGCAGGGCCCGCAAGGTGTCCCCGTCGATGTACGGCAGCGCGGTCATCGCAGCGTGAACCCCAGGCCGACGGGGTCGCGGGGGTCGAAGGTGAAGCGGTGCACGCCCGTGCGGTAGGCCATGCCGGTGATCTCGGGGATGACCGCGTCGCCGTGTTCCCCGGCCACCCGCCCGGTGAACACGCTGCCCACGATGCTCTCGTGGACGAGCTCGCCGGTGAAGCCGCCGGCGTGCAGCAGCGCCAGCCGCGCGGCGGTCCCCGAGCCGCAGGGAGAGCGGTCCACCTCGCCGTCGGCGAACACCGTGACGTTGCGCTGGCGGCCCGGCCCGAGCTCGTCGTAGAAGATCACCCCGTAGATGCCCGACAGCCGGTCGTCGGTGGGGTGCCGCGCGGCCGGGTGGTCGGCCAGGAACGCCTTGATGGAGCGGCCGAGGACGATCAGCTCGGTCAGGTGGTGCGGCTCCACGGCCAGCCCGAACGCGGCGGCGGGCACCGAGGCGTACAGGGCGCCGCCGTAGGCGATGTCGACCGCGGCCTCGGCGGCGACGCCGCCGGCGGTGACGGCGATCACCCGCACGTCGCGGGCGGCGACGCGGGAGGCGACACTGCGGAAGGTCACCGACTCGATCAGCCCGCCCGAGCGGCGGACGCGGGCGGTGACCCGTCCCGAGGGCACGTCGACGACCACGTCGGTCTCGCCGTCGGGGGCGGCCTCCACCAGCCCCGACTCCACGGCGTGCACGCCGAGCGCGATCGTGCCGTGGCCGCAGGCGGTGGAGTAGCCGTCCTTGTGCCAGAACAGCGCGCCCAGGTGGGCGCCGGGGTCGTCCGGCGGGACCAGGAAGCAGCCGTACATGTCGGCGTGCCCGCGCGGCTCGTGGCACAGCAGCCGCCGCACCCGGTCGATCTCAGGAGCCGAGGCGTTGTCCCTGCGGTCCAGGACCGTGGCGCCGGGGATGTCCGGGATCCCGGCCGTGACGACGCGGAACGGCTCGCCGCCGGTGTGGTAGTCGACCGTGCGGATCTCCCCTGGACCGGACGCCGCACCGGCGACCGCCGCCGTGCCGGACGTGCGGTTCTCCCCTGGGCCGGACGCCGCGCGGGCGCCTCCCGTCGCCGTGCCGGGCGTTCTGCGGGCTTCCACGGTCAGACACCTCCGAGGTAGGCCTCGACGACGCGGGAGTCGCCGGCCAGTTCGGCCGCGGAGCCGCCGAGCACGCACCGCCCGTTCTCGATCACATAGCCGCGGTGGGCGATCTTGAGGGCGGCCTTGGCGTTCTGCTCGACCAGCAGCACCGACACCCCTTCGGCGTTGACCTCGGCGACCAGCTTCATGACCGAGGCGACCACGAGCGGGGCCAGGCCCATCGACGGCTCGTCCAGCAGCAGCATGCGCGGCCCGGTGACCATCGCGCGGCCGATGGCGAGCATCTGCTGCTCGCCGCCGGACAGCGTGCCGCCCTGCTGGGAGCGTCGCTCGGCCAGGCGCGGCAGCAGCGCGTACACCCGCTCGATGCGCCGGCGGATCTCGGCGTGGTCGCGGACGAGGTAGCCGCCCACCTGGAGGTTCTCATGCACGGTGAGCGTGCTGAAGACGCGGCGTCCCTCGGGCACGTGCACCAGCCCGGCGCGGACGATGGCCTCCGGCTTCGCGCGGGTGACGTCCTCGCCGCGGAAGAGCACCTTGCCGGCGGCCGGGCGCACCAGCCCCGAGGCCGCGGACAGCGTGGTGGTCTTGCCGGCGCCGTTGTTGCCGAGCAGGGCGACCACCTCGCCCTCCTCGACGGTGAGCGACAGCCCGCGCAGGGCGTGGACGCCGCCGTAGCGGACCTCCAGCCCGTCGATCTCAAGCGCCGCCATCGTGGCCTCCCTCCCCCCTGCCGCCGCCGGCGCCGGGGGCATCGGCCACCGGCGGCCCCTCCGGTGGGGCGTCCGCGGCGGGGCCCGTGCCGCCGTCCCGGCCGTCGTCTTCGTCCCTGCCCAGATACGCCTCGATGACGGCGGGGTCGCGGCGCACGTCCTCGGGCCGGCCGTCGGCGATCTCGCGGCCGAAGTTGAGCACGACCACCCGCTCGGACACCTCCATGACCAGGCCCATGTCGTGCTCGATCAGCACGATGGCGATGCCGAGCCCGCGGATCCTGCGGATGAGGTCGAGCATCTCGGCCTTCTCGCCGTGGTTGAGCCCGGCCGCGGGCTCGTCGAGCAGCAGCAGCCCGGGCTCGCGGGCCAGCGCCCGGGCGATCTCGACCCTGCGCTGCTCCCCGTAGGGCAGGTGGCGCGCCTCGCCGAACCGGTCGCCGCGCAGGCCCACGAAGTCGAGCCAGTGGTTGGCCCGCTCGGTGGCCTTGCGCTCGCCGCGGCGGTAGCGGGGAGTGTGCAGCAGCGCGTCGATGAAGTTCTGCCGAAGCCACAGGTGGGCCCCGGCACGGACGTTGTCCAGAACCGACATCTCGCCGAACAGCCGCAGGTTCTGGAAGGTCCGCGCCACCCCGAGGCCCGCGATGCGGGACGGCCGCAGGCCGGTGATCTCCCGTCCCGACAGGACCACACGCCCTGCGGTGGGCTTGTAGAACCCGGTGACGCAGTTGAACGCGGAGGTCTTCCCCGCGCCGTTGGGCCCGATCACCGAGACGATCTCGGCCTCGCCGACCGTGAACGACAGGCCGTCGATGGCCAGCAGGCCGCCGAAGGAGAGCCGCAGTTCCTCGACCGACAGCAGCGTCACGAGCTCGCCTCTCTCGACCGGTGCGGCCACAACCCCTGCGGGCGGACCAGCATGACGATGATGAGCAGCACCCCGAAGGCGAAGAACTGGTACTCGGCGAAGTCGCGCAGCACCTCCGGGAGCAGGCTGATGACGATGGCGCCGATGACGACGCCCGGCGTCGAGCCCATGCCGCCGAGCACCACGGCCATGAGCACGAGGGCCGAGCGCAGGAAGGTGAAGCTGCCCGGGGAGATCGCCGACAGCTGCGCGGCGAACAGCACGCCGGCCAGCCCGCCCCAGACGGCGCCGGCGATGTAGGCGGCCAGCTTGACGCGGTAGGTGTGCACGCCCATGGCCTCGGCGGCGTCCTCGTCCTCGCGGACGAAGCGCCAGGCCCGCCCGAGCCGGGAGCGGCCGAGCCGTGACGCGCCGATCACGGCGAGGGAGGCGATCACCACGGTCAGGTAGTAGAAGACGACCAGGTCGCCCGTGAGGCCGGGGATGCCGTAGATGCCCGACGGGCCGCCGGTGACCTCCAGGTTGTTGGCCGTGATGCGGATGATCTCGCCGAAGCCGAGGGTGACGATGGCCAGGTAGTCGCTGCGCAGCCGCAGGGTCGGCGCGCCGATCACGACGCCGGCGATCACCGTGACCACGATGACGGCGGGGACGGTGGCGAGGAGCGGCAGGCCGAACCGCGTGGTGAGCACGCCGCTGGTGTAGGCGCCGACGGCGAAGAAGGCGACGTAGCCGAGGTCGAGCAGGCCGCAGAAGCCGACGACGATGTTCAGCCCCGAGGCCAGCATCACGAAGATCGCCGTACTGGCCATGATGGACATCACATACTGGCCCGCGTTCACGAAGGGGACGAGCGCGGCGACGGCCAGGCCGCCGAGCCCGGCCCACTTGCTGTCCAGCAGCCGCGAGGCGGCGCGGCCGAGGGGCGTGCCGCGCCCGCGCGCCTTGGCGCCGGACGTCATACCCGCTCCGTCACGCGCTCGCCGAGCAGGCCGGTCGGCCGCACGGACAGGAACAGGATGAGGACGCCGAAGGCGAACACGTCGCGCCACTCGCCGCCCAGCCAGTAGGTGCCGAAGGACTCCAGCAGGCCGAGCAGCAGGCCGCCGAGCATGGTGCCCGGGATGTTGCCGATGCCGCCGATCACGGCGGAGGTGAAGGCCTTGAGCCCGATGAGGAACCCCATCAGGAAGTCGATCTTGCCGTAGTAGGCGCCGGCCATGACCCCGGCCGCGCCGGCGAGGGCGGAGCCGATGAAGAAGGTGCGGGAGATGACGGCGTTGACGTCGATGCCCATCAGGGCGCTCGTGCGCGGGTCCTGGGCGATGGCGCGCATGGCGCGGCCCTCGCGGGTGCGGGTGACCAGGAGGTTGAGCCCGATCATGAGGGCGACGGCGACGACGATGAGCGCGATCTGCTGCAGCGTGATGCGGGCGCCCAGCACCTGGACCGCCGTCCCGCCGAGCCTCAGCGGGTAGACCTGCGGGTCGGCTCCCGCGGCGGCCCGCATGCCGTACTCAAGGGCGAACGAGGCGCCGACCGCGGTGATGAGCAGCGACAGCTTGGGCGCGCCGCGCAGCGGGCGGTAGGCGACGCGTTCGAGCACGACGCCGGACAGGCCGGTGACCGCCATCGTGACGACGAGCACGCCGAGCAGGACGGGCAGCGCCATGCCGGGCGAGACTCCGCCGACGGCGCCGAGGATGGCGAAGCCGGTGAAGGCGCCCAGCATGTAGATGTCGCCGTGGGCGAAGTTGAGCAGTTTCATGATCCCGTAGACCATGCTGTAGCCCAGCGCCACCAGCGCGTAGAACGACCCGACGAACAGGCCGTTCCAGATCAGCTGTGACATTTCATGTTTCCTTCGGACCGGAGACGGCCGGCGCGGGGCCGCCGGCCGTCCCGGGACGGTGTGGGACGCGAGGTCACTTGAGCGCGTCCTGGAGGGCGAACTTGCCGGACTTGACGACCAGGATCTGGAAGCCGCCGCTGGACAGCGTGTGGTCGGGGGTGAACTTCAGCGGGCCGGAGAACATCGGGAAGCCGTCGATGCCCTCGAGCGCGGCGATGACCTTGGCCCCGTCGGTGGACCCGGCCTTCTTCACCGCCTCGGCGGCGAGCCGCACGGCGTCGTAGGACTGGTTGGAGTACGGGCCGGGGTTGGAGCCGAACTTCTTGTTGTAGTCGGCGATCCAGGTTTCGGCGCCCTGGAGGGTGTCGGGGGTCTGGGTCATCGTGGCGTAGACGCCCTCGGCGGCCTCCGGGCCGGCGATCTCGGCGAGCTTCTCCGACACCGAGCCGTCGCCGACCATGATGGCGCCCTTGTACCCGGCCTGCCGCAGCTGCCGGATGATCAGGCCGCCCTCCTGGAAGTAGCCGGTCCAGTACACGAAGTCGGGGTTCTTGGCCATGATGTTGTGGATGTTGGCGCTGTAGTCGCTCTCCTTGGGCGTGACGGCCTCCAGGATGGCCGTCTCCGGCCCGCCGGACTCGTCCAGCAGCTTCTGGGTGCGCACGGCGATGTCCTTGGAGTAGCTGGTGTTGTCGTGCACCAGCGCGGCGCTCTTCGCCCCCTGCTTGACGATCCACGCCATCGCGGCCGTCGCCTGCTGCGTTCCGGTTCCATTGATCATGAACACGTGCTTGAGGCGCTGGTCGACCAGCTCCTGCGAGTTCGCCGCGGGGATGATCATCGGGATGTTCGTCTTGCCGAACACCGGCAGGGTGGGCAGCGTGGCCCCCGAGCAGTAACCGCCGACCGAGACGTCGACGCCCTCGGCGACGAGCTTGTTGGCGCCGGCGACGGCGGTCTGGGCGTCGCACGCGTCGTCGGCGACCTTGAGCTCCAGCTTGCGGCCGAGGACGCCGCCCTTGGCGTTGACCTCGTCCACCGCGAGCTGGGCGGCGTTCTTCATGTACGGGCCGACGGCCGCCTCGCTGCCGGACTGGGGGATGAGCATCCCGAGCGCGATGGGCCCCTCTTCCCCGTCGCCCTCCGAGCCGCCGCCGAGGAGTCCCTGGCCGCATCCGGCCGTCAGCATGGTCACGGCCGCCGCCAGCGACCCGATCAGCGCCAAGCGCGATTTGCCCATTGTCTATCTCCTCGCGAAAACTGCACGGCTCAGATGATGTGTGACATTGCACATGCGCCGTCAGTCTCCGTCAAGGCTCCGAGACCAGACCGTTGCAAGCCTGGCGAAAGCCCGTGCCGCCCGGTGAGAAAGGCTCTCCCGGGCACCCGCCCCGCCCTCGTCCGGAGGCGTCCGCCCACTCCCGGACGGGCGCGTCCGTCCCACCCCTGCCGCGGCCGGCGACAGGGGTGGGACGGCGGGACGTGGTCAGTTCCCGGCGGGGCCCAGGGCGACGGTGTGGGTGGAGGTGTAGAACTCCTGCGCCGCCTTGCCCTGCTCACGCGGGCCGTAGCTGGAGTCCTTCTCACCGCCGAACGGCAGGTAGAAGTCGACGCCGCTCGTCGGGTTGTTCACCTTGACCAGCCCGCTCTCCAGCCGGGAGGAGACCTCCAGCGCCCGGTCCAGGTCGCGGGTGTAGACCGCGGAGGCCAGGCCGTAGGGCACCCCGTTGGCCAGCGCCACCGCCTCGTCCACCGAGCCGGCGTCCTGCACCAGGCAGATCGGCCCGAACACCTCGTCGCAGGCGAGCACGTGACCGGCGTCCACCCCGTCGACCAGCGTGGGGGCGGCGAACCACCCGTCGCGGTCGAGCGCCTGCCCGCCGGTGAGCACCCGGCCGCCCGCGGCGGAGGCCACGACCCGATCGCGGGCGGCCTCGTCGATGACCGGCCCGACGGCGGTGCCCGGGTCGGCCGGGTCGCCGACGCCGAGCTTGGCGACGGCGGCGACCAGCGCCTCGCGGACCTCCTCGGCGTTGCCCACGGTGATCACTCGCTTGGTGGCGGTGCACTTCTGCCCGGCGTACCCGAACGCGGCGGCGGCGATCTGGGCGGCGGCGGCCTCAAGGTTGGCGTCGTCCAGCACGATGCTCGGGTTCTGGCCGCCCATCTCGGCCTGCACCGGGACGCCCCGGCTCACCGCGGCCATGGCGACCTTGCGGCCCACGGCGGCCGACCCGGTGAAGGAGATCACGTCGGCCGCCTCGATCAGCGCCGCGCCCTCCTCGGCGTCCCCGGGGACGACCTGGAACACCTCGTCGGGCAGGCCCAGGAGCTCGGCCAGCCGCAGCGCGGTGCCGAGCGCCTGCGGGGCGGGCTTGAGCACGACGGCGTTGCCGAACGCCAGGGCCGGCGCGGCCTTCCACAAGGGGATGGCCAGCGGGAAGTTCCACGGCGTGATCAGCCCGGCGACGCCGCGCGGGCGCCTTCGGGTGTAGGACAGCCCCGCGCCGGACGGCTCGTGCAGGGCGCCCACCGGGTCGAAGACCTGCTGGGAGTAGTAGCGCAGGATGGCCACCGCGCGGGCCACCTCGCCCCTCGCCTCGGTGATCGGCTTGCCGACCTCGCGGACGGCGAGCGCGGCCAGCTCGGCGGCGGCGCCGGCGCCGGCCTCGGCGGCGGCGGCCAGCGCGCCGCTGCGCCCGGCCGCCCCGGCCCCGGCCCAGCGTCTCTACGCGGCCATCGCCCGGCGCACCGCCTCGGCGACGCCCTCGCCCCCGGCGGCCGCGACGCTCGCGACCACGTCGGCCGGGTTCTGGGGGGACCGGCTTTCGACAACACCCATCGTGAATCCCTCTCAACGTCAGCGGGTGGTATCCCGCTCTACGGAAACCTAGTCCACGTCACCGACCGAGCCGATCCGGGCCGCGGCCCCCGCTGGAGGCGCTCACCCGTGTCCCCGCCGTCACAGGAGGAAGCCTTCGGGGAAGGGGTCGGCGGGGTCGAGGAAGTGCTGGGCGGTGCCCGTCAGCCAGGCACGGCCCGTGATGGTGGGGACGACCGCCGGCAGGCCCGCCACCTGGGTCTCCCCGACCAGCCGCCCGGTGAACCGGGTGCCGATGAACGACTCGTTGACGAAGTCCTCCCCGAGCGGCAGCTCGCCGCGCGCGTGGAGCTGCGCCATGCGGGCGCTGGTCCCCGTCCCGCACGGCGAGCGGTCGAACCAGCCGGGGTGGATGGCCATCGCGTGGCGGGACAGCCGGGCGTCGGAGCCGGGGGCGACGAACTGGACGTGGTGGCAGCCCCTGATCCCCGCGTCCAGCGGGTGAACCGGTTCGGCGGCCTCGTTGATCGCCGCGGAGACGGCGAGGCCGGCGTCCAGGATGCGCTGCCCATGGGCGCGGTCGAACGGCAGCCCCACCGACTCGATCGGCACGATGGCGTAGAAGTTGCCGCCGTAGGCGAGGTCGTAGGTGAGCTCGCCGATGCCGGGCACCTTGACCGTGGCGTCCAGCGCGACGCTGAACGACGGCACGTTCTGGATGGTCACCGCCCTGGCGGCGCCGTCCTCCACCTGCACGGAGGCGACGACCGGCCCGGCCGGGGTGTCCAGCCGCACGGTGGTGACCGGCTCGGTCACCTCGACCATGCCGGTCTCCACCAGCACCGTCGCGACGCCGATGGTGCCGTGCCCGCACATCGGCAGGCACCCCGACACCTCGATGAACAGCACGCCGTAGTCGGCGTCCGGCCGGGTGGGCGGTTGCAGGATCGCGCCGCTCATCGCCGAATGCCCGTGCGGCTCGTACATCAGCAGTTTGCGGATGTGGTCCAGATGCGCCATGAAGTACTCGCGGCGCTCGGCCATGCTCGCGCCGGGGATGACGCCCACTCCCCCGGTGACGACGCGGGTCGGCATGCCCTCGGTGTGCGAGTCGACCACGTGGAAGATCTTCTTGGTCCTGGCCACGACGTCACCGCAGCCCTTCGGCGAGCGCCTTCTCGGTCGCGGCGCGGACGACGGCGTCCTGCTCGGCCGTCAGTGGCACGCGCGGCTGCCTGCACGGGCCTCCGTGCCGTCCGGCCAGGTCCATCGACAGCTTGATGGCCTGGACGAACTCGGTCTTCGCGTCCCAGCGCAGCAGCGGGTGCAGCGTGCGGTAGAGCGGCAGCGCGGTGGCCAGGTCACCGGCGACGGCGGCCTTGTACAGCGCCACGCAGGAGGACGGCAGCGCGTTCGGGTATCCGGCCACCCAGCCTCTCGCCCCGGCGAGCGCCAGTTCCAGCACCACGTCGTCGGAGCCGATCAGCAGGTCGAGGCCCGGGGCCAGCTCGGCGATCTCGTAGGCCCGCCGCACGTCCCCGGTGAACTCCTTGACCCCCGCGATGAGCCCCTCGGCGTACAGTTCCGCCAGCAGCGAGGGGACCAGGTCCACCTTGGTGTCGAAGGGGTTGTTGTAGGCCACGATGGGCAGGCCCGCCTTGGCGACCTCCCGGTAGTGCGCGAGCACGGCGCGCTCGTCGGCGCGGTAGGCGTTCGGGGGCAGCAGCATCACGACCTGGCACCCGGCGTCCCTGGCCTGCTCGGCCCAGCGGCGCGCCTCGGCCGCGCCGTAGGCCGCCACGCCCGGCATCACGCGGTCGCCGCCGATCGCCGCCACCGCGGTCTCGACGACGCGGGCGCGCTCCTGCGGGGTGAGCGTCTGGTACTCCCCGAGCGAGCCGTTGGGCACCACCCCGTCACATCCATGCTCGACCAGCCGGCGGCAGTGCCCGGCGTAGCCGTCGAAGTCGACGCTCAGGTCGTCGTGGAGCGGGAGCGCGGTCGCCACCATCACTCCGTGCCAGGGCTTCTCACGGGTCGTCATCGGGGGTCCTCTCCTCCTGGGTGTCCTGCGAGATCGCCCAGCCGCACGGGCTGGGCGATCGGCCGCCGCGGCGCCTCCGGGTCCTCCCCCGCCAGGCGCGCCACGGCGTAGCCGCAGACGCGGCCCTGGCACCAGCCCATCCCGGGGCGGGCCAGCAGTCTCATCGAGCGGGCGTCGTCGGCTCCGAGATCGGCCGCCTGCCTGACGCGGGCGTAGGTGACCTCCTCGCAGCGGCAGATCAGCGTGTCGTCCTCAAGCCAGCCCTTCCACCCGTCGCGGACGGGATAGGCCGCCTGCAGCGCCGCGGCGAAGGCCGACAGCCGGTCGCGCCTGGCCGGCAGCCCCGGCACGGGCGGCACCCTGCGGCCGAGGTCGGCGGCGGCGGCGCGCCCGGCGATCCAGCCCTCCACCTCGGCCAGCTCCGCCCCGCCGACGCCGGTCGGCTCCCCGGCCGCGTACACGCCGGGCACGCTGGTGCGCATGCCCGCGTCCACCGCGACGACGGGGGTGCCTTCGGCGTCCGCGCGGGTCGCGCATCCGAGCTGGGTGGCGAGCTCGATCTGCGGGACGAAGCCGTAGCCGACGGCGAGCGCGTCGCAGGCGATCGTGCGGCGGCGGCGCGGCGCCCAGTCGCGGTCCAGGTCGGCGACCGTGACGTGGGTGAGCTCGTCGTGCCCGTGGGCGGCGATGACGGCGTGCCGGCCGAAGTAGGGGATGCGGTGCCTGGCAAGGCGGCGGCCGTACCCGGCGGCCTCGGCGAGCTTGCCGGGATGAGCCGCGAGGGCCGCGGCGGGGCCGAGGCGGCCGTTGGCCTCGAACACCCCGGCGACCCGGGCTCCGGCGGCGGCCAGCCCGGCCGCGACCGGCAGCAGGAACGGGCCGGTGCCGGCCACGACCACGTCGCGCCCGGCCACCACCAGGTCGCCCTTGAGCAGCGCCTGTGCGCCTCCGGCCGTGAACACTCCGGGCAGGTCCCAGCCCGGGAACGGCAGCGGCCGGTCGTGCGCACCGGTGGCGATCAGCAGCCGCCGGGCCGTGACGGACTCCCGCCGCTCATCACGGTCGCCCGCCAGGCAGTGCGCCACCATCTCGCCGTCTCCGGCCTCGACCGCCCAGACGCGGTGGCGGAGGCGGACCTCGACGCCACGCCGGGCCAGCTCGGCCGCCAGTGACTGGAAGCGCCCGAACCCGTGGTGGAGCGCTCCGGGGCGCCGCGCGTGGAAGCCCTCGGGCGCGTGCCGGTAGTACTGGCCGCCGAGCCGCGCCCCCGCGTCGATCAGCACGACGCCGAGGCCGGCTCCGGCGGCGGCGACGGCCGCGGCCATCCCCGCGGGACCGGCTCCCACGATCGCGAGGTCCCTCATCCTGTCGTCACCTGGTCTCCCGGGCGCGCCTCGGTCTGGCAGGCGCGCAGAGACGCCTCGCCGTTGACCGTCACCAGGCAGTCGAAGCACACGCCGATGCCGCAGAACAGGCCGCGCGGACGCCCTCCGAAGCGGGTGGTGCGCCAGGACCGGACGCCGCCCGCGTACAGGACGGCCCCGACCGTCTGGCCGGGCACGGCCGTGACCGTGCGCCCGTCCACGGTGATCTCGAACGCGGGCTCCGGCCGCGCGCCCACCAGGTGCCCGGCGTGCGGCGGGGCCGCCTCCGGGTGGCGGGCGCCGGAAGGGGAGGTGCGGGAGTCGTGCGAATCGGTCACGCCGCGAACCTTTCCGGGCGGAAGGGCGCCAGGTCGAGGTCCGGGGCGGCCCCGGTGAGCTGCCCCGCGATCAGGCGCCCGGTGGCCGGGGCCAGGCCGATGCCCGCCCCCTCGTGCCCGCAGGCGTGGTACAGCCCCGGGGCGCGAGGGTCGGCGCCGATCACCGGCAGGTGGTCGGGGCAGTACGGCCGGAAGCCGCAGTAGGTCCTGATGACCCGGCGCCCGGCCAGGACGGGGAACAGCGCGACGGCCTGGCGCGCCAGCGTCTCGAGCACCGGGATCGAGAGGGTGCGGTCGAACCCGACCCGCTCGCGGCTCGCGCCGATCAGCACCGTCCCGGCGGGCGTGCCCTCGATCACGGCGCTGGTCGCAAGGCCCTCGTCGTCGCTCGCCACGTCGGTGACGTACGCGGCGGTGTACACCTTGTGGCGGATCAGCGGGACGCCGAGACGCCCGGCGACGGGTTCGGTGACCAGGATGAAGCCCCGGCGCGGCAACACCGGCAGCGGAACGCCGGCGAGCGCGGCCACCTCGCCGCTCCAGGTGCCGGCCGCGTTGACGACCGCGCCCGCGGGGATGTCCCCCTTGTCGGTGCGGACCCCGGTCACCCGGTCACCGTCGCGTAGGAGGCCGGTGACGGTGACCCGCGTCCGCAGCCGCGCGCCGGGGGCGTGCCGCAGGAGCACGGCGGCGGCCAGCATCGGCTGGACCTGCGCGTCCTGCGGGTAGAAGACGCCCCCCGCGAGACCCGCCGAGATGTGCGGCTCGTATCCGCGCAGCTCGTCCGCGCTCACGGGCGTCCGCCGCACGCCGCGGCGGTCCTGAGCCTCGGCGAGATCGGTGAGCGCGTCGAGCACCTCGCCGGACTCGGCGACGACCAGGCCGCCTTTGGCCTCGAACTCGAACCCGCCGATGTCGGCCAGCTCGCGCCAGAGGCGGTTGGACAGCAGGGCCAGCTCCAGTTCGGGACCGGGCTCCTTGTCGGAGACCAGGATGTTGCCCTCGCCGGCCCCGGTGGTGCCGGAGGCGACGGACCCGCGGTCGACCACGGTGACGCTCAGACCGGCGCGGGCGGCGAAGTAGGCGCAGGCCGCTCCGACGACCCCGGCGCCGATCACCACCACGTCGGACATCTCCACCCCCAGCCCCTCCGAACGATTCAGTAATATGTCACATATCCACCAACCTAATCAATGCCCCCTCCCACCCCGAACCCTCCCCAGAAGCCAACCCGCCGAGCGAAGCGAGGCCAAGCCGCCGAGCGAAGCGAGGCCAAGCCGGCACAGCTCGGGGCGCGGCGGTGTCGTGAGGAGGAGAGAGCGAGTGCGAGGGACGAGCGCTCGTGAACGACGACGAACGGCGCCGCCTCAAAGGCGCCCGAGCCCGCCGAGCGAAGCGAGGCCAAGCGAACAGGCCAAGCAAGCACAGGCCTCGGGGCGGGACCGGTGGTCGCGCCGCCTACGATGTGTGCCGTGACCGCAGCAGACCAGACCCCGGCCGGTGTACGGGACGCCGGGTCCGGCGCCTTCCGCGACCGGGTCCAGGGCCGGGCCCTTGACCTCTTTCATTCCGCGTGGTCGCCCACTCCCGCAACCGTCAGGCGGTGGGCGCTGGTCGCCGTGATCGTCAACGCCGGCATCGCGGTGACCGGCGCGGCCGTCCGGCTCACCGGCTCCGGGCTCGGGTGCCCGACCTGGCCGCGCTGCACGCCCGGCAGCTTCGTCCCGGCCGCGCACGACGCCCACTCGCCCGTCAACATGGCCATCGAGTTCGGCAACCGCCTGCTGACCTTCCTGGTCCTGGCGGTAGCAGTGGCCTGCGTGGTCGCCGTGACGCGGGTGGCGCCGCGCCGTTCCGGCCTGGTGCTGCTGGCGTGGATCCAGCCGGTCGGCGTCGCCGTCCAGGCGCTGTGGGGCGGCCTGGTCGTGCGCACGCTGCTCAACCCGGTCACGGTGAGCGTGCACTTCCTGTTCTCCATCGGCATGATCGCGGCGGCGTTCGCGCTGTACGCGCGGTCGGGCGAGGGGGACGCGCCGCCCCGGCGGCTGGTGCACCGCGACATCCGCACCCTGGGCTTCGTGCTGGTCGCCGCGGTCCTGGTGCTGCTGATCGCGGGTGTCGTGGTCACCGGCACCGGGCCGCACTCCGGCGACGAGGCCGCCTCGCGGTTCGGCTTCGACATCCAGTCGGTGGCCCGGCTGCACGCCGACATCGTGTGGATCGTGGTCGGCATGACCTTCGCCCTGCTGTTCGCGCTGCACGTCACCGACTCGCCGGGCCGGGCCCGCCGCGGCGCGCTCATCTTGTTCGGCGTCGAGCTGGCCCAGGGCGTCATCGGGTATGTGCAGTACTTCCTGGCCGTCCCCGCGCTGCTGGTGGGCCTGCACGTGCTCGGCTCGACGCTGGTGTGGATCGCCACGCTGCGCGTGGTCTATCTCATGCGGTCGCGCGGCCCGGCGGAGCCGCTCGCGTCAGGGGAGAACCGGCTGGACGCCGCCGGCGTCTGAGCCTTCGTGATCCGCATTCCCGTCGCGCGGTGGTCCCGCGCCGCCCGGACGTCACTGCGCTCGCGCTCCGTCCAGCGCCGCGCGTATCTCTGCGCCGTGGTCCTCAGCCTGCTCGGCGTGGCGCCGATGACCTGGGCGTGGCTGTCCAGCGCGCCTTACCGTCTCACCGCCGGCGCCGTGCCGGGGTGGACGCGCGAGGTCCCGGCGGCCCCGGTGGGCCTGGTGCTCGGCGCCGGGCTGTACGGCCGCTCCCCCACGGCGATGCTCGCCTCCCGGCTGGACATCGCCGCGCAGCTGGTCCGCGCGGGCAAGGTGCGGGCTCTGCTGCTGTCGGGTGACAACGGCCGCGCCGGGTACGACGAGCCGTCGGTCATGCGCGACTATCTGATCGCGCGCGGGGTGCCGGGGAGGGTGCTGGTGCTCGACTACGCCGGCTTCGACACCTGGGACTCCTGTGTGCGGGCTCGCGACGTGTTCGGGGCCCGCGACCTGATCGTCGTCACGCAGAACTTCCACCTGCCGCGCGCCGTCGCCCTGTGCCGGGCCGCAGGCCTGGGAACCTTCGGGGTGGGTGACGACTCCGCCGCCCGTTTCCCCGCCCGCACCTATGTCTACGCGGTGCGGGAGTTCGGCGCGACCGCCAAGGGCTTCCTGGACGCGGTCGTGCTGAGGTCGGCGCCGGTCTTCCCCGGACCGCGCGAGAGCTCGCTCGAACGCGCCCTCGACTCCGGCTCCTGAACACGCCCGCCGCGGCTTTGTTTTCGGCGCCGGCGCGAAAGTTTCATCGGCAGGCCTCGCGGCGACGTTCGAGAGCTGCGGCTTCTCGATCGAGGTCCACGGCAGGTGGATCGGCTCTTCGGATCCGGCGGGCCGCCGGTGTATGGTCCCTTCGCGCGCATGGGAGCGCTCCCATAATCTCTGACCTCATCCGTCCGGCCAAGGAAGGTGACGCCTCTCGGCAGGTGCCACGACAACCGCGTATCCCGTCCTGAACTCGGACGCTGCAAACCGTGAGGCGGAAGTGCCTCTCCGCCTCACGGTCCGGCGGCCGGGTTTTCGCATGCCCGCGTCCCGATCCGCCGAACCGGCCCGCGCTCGCGGCCGGACGCGCCGGCCCCCCGACCCGCCCCGACGCGGCGGACGCACCGGACCCACGCCCGCCGGACGCGCTGGACGCGCCCCCCGGGGCGCAAGGAGCGCGCCGGCGGCCGGCGCGCTCCCTCACCCGAGGGCTATCCGCAGCTGACGTCGGTGAACGTCGGCGGCGTGGCCCCGCTCATGGTCGCGAGGAACCCGGCGGTCGCCGTGGCCCCGGGGTCGAGCTTGGGCGCCCACTGAGGAGCGTGGATCATGCCGCTCGGGCCGCTCTGCATCAGGGTCCCGTTCCACGCCTGCGTCATGGTGATGCCGAGCGGCATCATCCATTGGACGTACCACTGGTTGATCGGCGTCGTGCCGGTGTTCTTGATCGTCACCGAGGCCTGGAACCCGCCCTGCCAGCTGTTGGCCAGCGTCACGGTGCCCGAGCAGGCGATCGCCCCCGGCAAGGACGGAGACGGCGTGGGCGTCACCGGCGGCGGCGAATCCGGGGGAGGCGAGCTGGGCGGCGGCGAATTCGGCGGGGGCGAACTCGGGGGCGGTGAACTCGGAGGCGGCGTCGAGGAACCGTCGAAAATGACGTCCGAGCAGCCGTAGAAGGTCTCCTTGCTGTCCGACCGGTACCACACCGAGTAGATGACGTGCCGGCCGCTCTTGCTGGGCAGCCGTCCGGAGAACCGGTAGGCGCCGTTGCTCACCTCGGGCTCGGGATCGGCCGTCAAGAACGGCTGTTCCTCCATGTCGGCCCAGGTCAACGGCATGGTGGGGTTGTAGCCGTCCTTGGTGATGTACAGCTTGAACCCGCCGGGGTGCGGCACCCAGGCTCCGTAGACGAAGTCGAACGTCGCGCCGGGCCGCACCACCGTCGACGGCCAGTCGGCCCTCGGGGCGTCGTAGGCGGCGTACTTGTCGAACCCGCCGCTGCAGAGCTTGCCGTCGGGGATGAAGCCACGGGTACGGCCGGCGCCGTCCGAGCGCAGCACTCCGTACCAGTCGTACAGCGGCTGGGTCCCTCCGGCGGCGACGGCCTGAGCGCAGGCGGGGTTCTTGGGTTTGATCTCGTGGCTCGCGGTCAGCCCGTCGGTGTAGCAGGCGTACGTCCTGCTCGCGGGCGCTTGGAGGGCGCCGTGCGCCAGGGCCGAACGCTGGAGGCCCAACGTCGTCAGCCCGGCGGCCACGACCGCCACAGCGGCGAGTATCGCCACCTTTGCCTTGGTTCTCACGTGTTTCCTCTTCACGTTCGCGGATGCCGCCATGCGGGTCGGCGGTAGGACGAGCACGCGCAGGGGGTCGCCGCTCTGATGTCGTGCTCAGGGCGCGCGCGGCGACGGCGCCGGCCATGCGCTCTCTTCGGCCTGGCCACCCGGAAAGGCGTCGGACGTGGCCACGAACATCCGCGTAACGAGATTGAAACACGAGGCCCCTCGCACGGCAAGGCCGGGCGAGGGGCCGCTCGCGGTCACTACGGCCGGTGGCCGCCGCCGGAGGTGGGGCCCGCGGCCCCGGGCGGGCCCGGCCGGTGCTCCGGGCCGGGGGCGCCGTCCGCCGGATACGGATCGCGGGGGTATCCGTCGCGTGGCGGGTAGGGCGACGCGGAATGCCAGGTGTCGTGCCCGGGGGCGTAACCGGGCGGGGCCATGCCCTTGGCGATCGCGGCCTGGTGCCTCTCGGGGACGGGGAACGCCGCCTTGGCCGCGCTCATGCAGGCCAGCAGGGCCTCCCGCTGGGTCTCGAAGGCGTCCCGGTCGATCACGCCGCGCACGCCGCGCTCGTGAAGCAGGCCCAGCTCGGTCGCGGCGGCCTGGTAGTCGCGCATGGCGTGCAGACCGGCCTGCCCCCCGTAGGCCTTCGCCCACTGACGGGCCTGCCGCCGCCCTTGCAGCGACGACAGCATGTAGACGTCGTAGTCGGTGACCAGCCCGAGCCCGCCGTAGGGCGGCAGGTAGAACTGGATGAGGCCGACGATGCGCTTGCGGTCTTTGACGACCACGCTCAACTCGACGAAGAACAGGATCATCAGCAGCAGGTAGGCCAGGGCCAGCCCCTGGAACCCGACGTAGGAGGTGAAGCCGTTCCAGATGCCGTGCAGGCTGATGGCGGCGACCCAGCCGAGCAGCACCACTCCCCCGCGCACCGGGCCCTGGCGCTGCGCCGCGTAGGCCACCGCGATGCCGATCATCGAGGTGAACAGCGGGTGGGCGAACGGCGACAGCACCCCGCGCAGCACCACGGTCACCGCGAGGCCCTGGAAGCCGTGCTGGTCCTGCGCCATGATGTAGTAGCTGACGTTCTCGCTCATCGCGAAGCCGAGGCCCACCATGCCGGCGTAGATGATGCCGTCGGTCGGGCCGTCCAGCTCCTGCCGCCGCCACCGCAGCAGGCCGAGCAGCACCAGGCCCTTCATCGTCTCCTCGACCACCGGGGCCACGAAGGTCGCCACCAGGTTGTGGGCGCTCGCCGGGTCGTGGGTGGCGATGGTCACGTACCTGAGGTTCAGGCCGTTGAGCACGCCCGCCACCAGCACCGCGACGCCCGCGCCCCACATGAACGCGAAGACCAGGTCCTTGCGGGGCTCGGGTTCCATGCGGTCGAGCCCGAGCAGCGCCGCCAGCAGCAGCGGCACCGGGGCCAGCGCCAGGACGAGCGCGATGAAGAACTGCACCGGCTCGCCGTTGAAGATGTCGAACGAGAACGACACCAGGGCGCAGATGCCGGCCACGACGAGGCCGATGATCAGCCCGACGGAGGGACGCTCCCTCAGCACCCAGCGGGGATCATGGTTCGTCATGCGCGCGAGCGTAATCGACCGGGCACGACCTGTCCGCTCTGTGCTCGCGTCGCGCGCCCGGCCCGCGCCCGCACGGCACGCGTTCCGCGCGCCCGTATGGCCCGCCCCTCGTGATCACTGCACCACCCCGCACACGACCCGCTTCCGAGCAATCAGGTATTCCCGTCGACAAGACCCCCCACACCTGCGGCAAATGCTACATCTTCCGACTCGCCCGGCCGGTGAGCCTCCTCAGGCGACACCGGGATGGTGGCAGGCGACGACGTGCCCCCCGCCGTGGGCCGACGGCTCCGGGTCGACCGTCTCGCAGGGGACGCGCCGGTCGGCCGAAAGTTCCGCGTACACCGGGCACCGGCCGCGAAAGCGGCACCCGGCCGGCCGGGCGGTGGCGCCGGGAGGGTCGCCCGCCAGCAGGATCCGCCGCCGGCGGCGCTCCAGGGACGGGTCGGGGATGGGGACCGCCGAGATCAGCGCGCGCGTGTAGGGATGCAGGGGCGTCTCGAAGACCGCGGCGGCGTCGCCGGTCTCGACGGTCCTGCCGAGGTACATCACGCTGACCCGGTCGGCGATGCGCCGGGTCACCGCCAGGTCGTGCGAGACGAACAGGTAGGCCAGCCCCAGCTCGTCGCGCAGCCGCGCGAGCAGCGCGAGGATCCCGGCCTGCACGGTGACGTCCAGCGCCGACACCGGCTCGTCCAGGACGACGAGCTTCGGCCGCACCGACAGGGCCCGCGCGATGGCGACGCGCTGGCGCTGCCCGCCGGAGAACTCGTGGGGGTAGCGCTCGGCGTGGGCGGCGGGCAGGCCCACCTGTTCCAGCAGGGCCGGCACCCGCGCGAGTGCCTCCCGGCGGGGGACGCCGAGCGTGAGCAGCGGCTCGGCGATGATGTGGCCGGCCGTCATGCGCGGGTCGAGGCTGGCCATGGGGTCCTGGAAGACGATCTGGACCTCGCCGCGCAGCCGCGTCGCCTCCTTGCGGGTGAGCGCGGCCGTGTCGGACCCGAGCACCTTGATCGTGCCCTCGGCGGGGCGGGCCAGCGACATGATCTCGAACAGGGTCGTGCTCTTGCCCGAGCCCGACTCCCCGACCAGGCCGAGCGTCTCACCGCGGCGCACGAGCAGGTCCGCGCCGTCGACCGCGCGGAGGGAGCCGACCTCGCGCCTGAACACCGTGCCCTTGAGCAGCGGGAAGGTCCTGGACAGGCCGGAGACCTCCAGCACCGGGGGCCGGCCGGACAGCTCGCGCGGCGGCGGCGCCTGGTCCAGCCGGGGCACGGCGGCCAGCAGGTCGCGCGTGTAGTCCTCCTTGGGCCGGGCGAAGACGTCCTCGACGGATCCCTGCTCGACCACCAGGCCGTCGCGCATGACCACGACGCGGTCGGCCAGCCCGGCGATGACGCCGAGGTCGTGGCTCACGAAGACCAGGGCCGCCCCGGTCCGGCGGCGGGCCTCGCCCAGCAGGTCCAGGATCTGCGCCTGGACGGTCACGTCGAGGGCGGTGGTGGGCTCGTCGGCCACGATGACCTCGGGGTCGTTGGCCATCGCCATCGCGATCATGGCCCGCTGCCGCATGCCGCCGGAGAACTCGTGCGGGTAGGAGCCGGCGCGCAGTGCCGGGTCGGGAATGCCGACCATGCGCAGCAGCTCGACCGCGCGCCGCCCCGCCTCGGCCCTGGACACCTCGCGGTGGACGCGGACGGCCTCGGCGAGCTGGTCGCCGACCCGCATCACGGGCGTGAAGGCCGACAGCGGGTCCTGGAACACCATGGCGACCCGCCTGCCGCGCAGCGCCATGAGCGTGGACACCGGCGCGCCGATGATCTCCGTGCCGGCCAGCCTGACCGAGCCGCGCACCGAGGCCGAGGGCGGGAGCAGACCCATCGCGGCCAGTGCGGTGACCGACTTGCCCGATCCGGACTCGCCCACGATGCCGAGCACCTCTCCGCGGCGCAGGTCCCAGCTCACCCCCTTGACCGCCTCCTCCTTGCCGAAGGCGACGCGAAGGTCCCATACCGACAGCACGACGTCGTCCGGCGCCGGCTCCCCGGGGGTGAGCGCGGCGGACGGCGCGGCGGAACCCGGCCGGCGGGCACGGCGGGCGCGGCGGGCGGGCCGGGGGGTGGGGTCGACCGCGTCGCGCAGCCCGTCGCCGACCATGCTGACGGCCAGGACGAACACGATGAGCAGGGTCGCCGGGAAGAAGAACATCCACGGGTAGGTGGTGGCGCCGCCGGTGGCCTCGGCGATGAGCGTGCCGAGGGAGACGTCGGGCGGCTGCACGCCGAATCCGAAGTAGGACAGCGTCGTCTCGCTCATGACCGCGCCGCCCACCGCGATCGTGGTGTCGATGATCAGGAACGAGGCCACGTTGGGCAGGATGTGCCGCCCGATCACCCGCGCCCCGCCGACGCCCATGAACTCGGCCGCCCGGACGAACTCGCGTTCCTTGAGCGACAGCGTCATCGAGCGGACGATCCTCGCGCTGACCATCCAGCCGAGAACCCCGAGCAGCAAGGCGAACACCGGCCACCCTGCCCCGCGCAGGGCGGGCGAGATCATCGAGATCACCAGGAAACCGGGGAAGACGAGGAACAGGTCGATCACGAAGCGGACGGCCCGGTCCGTCCAGCCGCCGAAGTAGCCCGCCACGGCGCCGGCGAGGGTGGCGAGGACGGTGGAGAACAGCGCCACCACCAGGCCGATGACGAGCGACTTCTGCAGGCCGTGGGTCACCAGGGCGAAGACGTCCTGCCCGATGCCGTTGGTGCCCCACCAGTGCCCGGCCGACGGAGGCTCCCGGATGGCGGTGAAGTCGATGTCGCCGAACCGCCACCGGCTCAGCAGCGGGCCCGCGAAGGCGAGGGCGAACAGCAGCAGGATGACGGTGAAGCCGGCCGCGGCGCCCTTGGCCGCGGCGAGCCTTCGCAAGGTGATACGGATCACTGGGGTCTTTCTCGGCCTAGGCGTCGCGGACGCGGGGGTCCAGTACGGCGTGCAGCAGGTCGGCGGCCAGGCCGGAGGCCAGGACGACGACCGCGGCGAAGAGGTTGACGGCGACGACCGCGTTGACGTCGTTCTTGCTGACCGCGTCCACGAACCACTCCCCCATGCCGTGCCAGCCGAAGATCGTCTCGGTGAGGGTGGCGCCCGTGAAGATGGCGAGGAAGCCATAGGCGAAGAAGGTCGACAGCGGGATCAGCGCGACGCGCAGCCCGTGCTTGAGCAGGGCCGTTCGCGGCGAGAGCCCCTTGGCGACCGCGGTGCGCAGGTAGTCGGAGCCGAGGACGTCGAGCGTGCTCGCGCGCTGGTAGCGGCTGTAGGTGGCGATCGCGCCGAGGGCGATGGACAGGGTCGGCAGCAGCAGGTGCACGGCGCGGTCGCCCGCCTGGGCGAACAGGCCGCCGGTGAGGCCGGGCGTCTTCTCACCGGTGTAGTTGATGACCTGGCCGAAGGTCTCGTTGATCCAGCGCGCGCCGGTCTTGAGCAGCACGGCGAGCAGGAAGACCGGGGTGGACATCAGGACGAACGAGGTGACCGTCATCACCCGGTCCGAGGGCCGGTACTGCCGTACCGCGCTCCACACGCCGGCCAGGATGCCGATCACGGTGCCGAGCAGGGTGCCGACGAGCAGGAGCCGCAGGCTCACGCCGACGCGCCGGCCGAACTCCTCGCCCACCGAGGTGTCGAAGATCGTCCGTCCGAGGTCGCCGGTGAGCACGTGCCCGGACCAGGTGCCGAATCTCACAAGGAGCGGGTCGTGGTCGTTGATGCCCAGGTGGGTGAGCTGGGCCTCCACGGCCGCGGCCGGGGGCCTCGGCTGGCGGCCCTCGAAGTACGCGCGGGGGTTCAGCGCGGTGGCGGCCACGGCGTAGGAGAGGAAGACCGCGACGGTGAGCAGCGCCAGGTAGTACCCGGCCCGCCTGACGAGGAAGCCTGTCACGCCGCGTTCCTTTTCCCCTCTGATCCGACCCCGGTGGTAAATCTTGTGTAACCCTACCGTTAAAGTCTGTTTTGTTCGCAAACAGCACCTTATGGGAGAAGACGTGACGACAGGTACCCGGCTATGGGCGGTGGCCGCCGCGGCGATGCTCGCGCTCGCGGCCTGCGGAGGGAACGCCTCCTCCCCCGGCTCCGGCGCGCCGGCGACGGGCTCGCCGGGCGCGGCCGGCGACGGCCCGGCCGTCGACGCGGCCGACATCAACCCCCAGCCCCTGGACCGTCTCAAGGACGGCGGCACGCTGCGGATGAGCATCCAGCAGTGGATCACGCAGTACAACAGCCAGCAGGTCGACGGCACGCAGGGCGACGGCGCCGCGATCGTGTCCCTCGTCGAGCCCGACCTGTTCACCTACGACGCCAAGGGCGTCCCCCACCCGGTGCCCGACTACCTGGAGTCGGCCGAGGTGACCTCCACCTCGCCCCAGGTGGTCACCTACAAGCTCAACCCCAAGGCCAAGTGGTCCGACGGCACCCCGCTGAGCTACAGGGACTTCCAGGCCCAGTGGAAGGCGCTGAACGGCAAGGACAAGTCCTACCTGTCCGCCGGATGGCCCGGGTACGACCTGATCGGCAAGGTGGAGCAGGGCTCAGGCCCGCAGGAGGTCAAGGTGACCTTCGACAAGCCGTTCGCCGACTGGCGGCAGACGTTCGACCCGCTGTTCCCCGCGGCCGCCTACGACACCCCGGAGAAGTTCAACAAGGGCTGGCTGGAGAAGGTGCCGATCACCGCCGCGGCGTGGAAGATCGGCTCCTACGACAAGACGGCGCAGACCATCACCGCCGTCCGCGACCCCAACTGGTGGGGCGCCAAGCCCAAGCTCGACTCCGTCGTCTTCCGCGCCCTTGACCCGGCCGCCGCTCTCGACGCCTACCTCAACAAGGAGATCGACTACGTCGCGGCCATCCGCCCGGAGGCCTACGGCCGCGTCAAGGACGACCCGGACACGGCCATCCGCGTCGGCGCCCGCTGGGACGAGGTGCACATCACCCTCAACGGCGGGCGGGGGCCACTGCGGGACCTCAAGGTGCGCAACGCCGTGGAGAAGGCGGTCAACCGCGGCGCCCTCACCGAGGTGGCCTTCAAGGACCTGCCGTTCAAGGCCCGGCCGCTCGGCAACCACTTCTTCATGCCGAACCAGGAGGGCTACCAGGACAACTCCGGCGAGTACGGCACGTACGACCTGGAGGGCGCGAAGAAGCTGCTGGAGGAGGCGGGCTGGAAGGACAACGGCGCGGGACAGCCCCGCACCAAGGACGGCGCGCCACTGAAGCTGTCGTTCGTGATCAGCGCGGACTCCACCTCCCAGCAGGTCGACCAGGCCACGCTGCTGCAGAACATGCTCGCCCAGGCGGGCATCCAGATCACGATCGACAAGGTGCCCGGCAACGACTTCTTCGAGAAGTACGTCAATCGCGGCGACTTCGACCTGGTCTCCTTCCGCAACGTCGACCAGCTCTTCCTGTCGCAGGCGTTCCCCCAGTACCAGAGGCCCGAGGGCGAGAACGTCTACCAGAACTACGGCCGGATCACCTCGCCGGAACTGGTCGGCCTGCTCACCAAGGCGCAGACCACCACCGACCGGGCCGAGGCCATCAAGCTGTACAACCAGGCCGACGCCCTGGTCTGGCGGCTCGGCCACACCATCGAGCTGTACCAGCGGCCCCAGGTGCTGGCCGTGCGCAAGGGCCTGGCCAACTTCGGTGCGAGCGGCCTGTCCTCCGACAACTTCACCAAGGTGGGATGGGAGAAGTGAGACCCTGAGGTCATTCCCCGCCACGGATGACACGATCGGACCACCTGAGCCCTAATATCCGTCTTTGGGCTGTATGTCCGTACGAGACGAGGCGGTAAGGAACGAGTATGACCCGCTTGAACGGCACGCCGTTGACCGACGACTTCGCCAACGGCGGGGTCTCGTTCTGGTACCGGCAGATCGGCGTCCCGGCGCACCGGGCCGCCCTGCCGGGGGCGCGCGACTACGACGTGGCGATCGTGGGCGGCGGGTACACCGGCATGTGGACCGCCTACTACCTGAAGAAGGCGCAGCCGGACCTGCGCATCGCGATCTTGGAGCGGGAGTTCGCCGGGTTCGGCGCCTCGGGGCGCAACGGCGGCTGGCTGTCGGCCGAGTTCGCCGGGTCCCGCGCGCGGCACGCCGCCGCCCGCGGGCGCCAGGCGATGATCGACCTGCAGCACGCGATGTTCGCGGCGGTGGACGAGGTGATCGAGATCACCCGTGCCGAGGGCATCGACGCCGACGTCCACAAGGGCGGCCTGGTGCACGTGGCCACCAACCCGGCCCAGGACCGCCGCCTGCGCGCCGAGCTCGCCGACCTGCGCGCGTGGGGCTTCGACGAGGAGGACATGCGGCCGCTCGGCGTCCGGGAACGTGAGGAGCGCGTCCACGTGGCCGGGGCCCTGTCGGCCGCCTACAGCCCGCACTGCGCGCGCATCCAGCCCGCCAAGCTCGCGGTGGGCCTCGCCCGGACGGTGGCCGCCCTCGGCGTGGACCTCTTCGAGGGCACCACGGTCACCGAGATCCGGCCGCGGACCGGCGCCGGCAAGGAGGGCAGGGCGGCCGCGGTCACCGACCGCGGCACGGTCACCGCCGAGTACGTGATCCGCGCCACCGAGGGCTTCACCGCGAGCATCCGCGGGCAGCGCCGCCAATGGCTCCCCATGAACAGCTCCATGATCGTCACCGAGCCGCTCGGCGAGCAGGTGTGGGAGCGCATCGGCTGGCGGGACCAGGAACTGCTGGGCGACCAGGCGCACGCCTACTGCTACGCGCAGCGGACCGCCGACGGCCGCATCGCCATCGGCGGGCGGGGCGTGCCCTACCGTTTCGGCTCGCGCACCGACGTGCGCGGCGCCACCCAGCCGCAGACCGTCGCGGCGCTGTACCGGATCTTGACCACGCTGTTCCCCGCGACGGCCGGCGCGCGGGTGCAGCACTCCTGGTGCGGCGTGCTCGGCGTGCCCCGCGACTGGTGCTCCACCGTCCATCTGGACCACGCGACAGGCCTCGGCTGGGCGGGCGGCTACGTCGGCAGCGGCGTCACCACGACCAACCTCGCCGGGCGCACGCTGCGCGACCTCGTCCTGCGGCGCGAGACCGAGCTGACCCGCCTGCCGTGGGTGGGCCGGCAGGTGCGCCAGTGGGAGCCCGAGCCGCTGCGCTGGCTCGGCGTGCAGGCCATCTACGCGCTCTTCCGCACCGCCGACCGCCACGAGAACGCCCAGATGTCGCGCACCTCCGCCTACGCCCGCCTGGCCGGCCTCATCTCCGGCCGCTGAGGAAGGCCCGAGGGCGGCCGCGGCCGCCCTCGGCACCCCTCAGCCGCAGTTGCCCCAGGAGTTGCGGCCGCCGGTGGCGATCGCGGCGTCGCGACGGGTGTCCCAGATGGTGCCGGAGTACTTGACGCAGAAGCCCTTGGCGTACAGCTTCACCGGGCCCGCGTAGTACTTGTACTTGCGCCCGTCGGTCTTCTTGTTGGTCCGCACGGGCTCGTCCTTGACCCGCCGCGTCTGAGTGGTCAGGGTGGCGGCGGTGTAGGTCGCCGTGCCGACGTACGCCGTCTTGATGGTGGTGACGCAGTTGTAGCCGGTCCTGCTGTTGTAGAGCAGGTAGACGTAGCCGAACACGTCTCCGGAACTCGTCTTCACCACGCGCTTGCTGTCGGCGACCCGGTGGAACCCCGCGCCGCAGACGCCCTCGGGGCTGCGGACCGAGGCCAGCGCCTGCGCGGGGTTGGCCATGACACCGCCGAGGGACAGCGCCGCGGCGAGGAGAACCGTCTTGGTGGACCTTCGCATCCAGTGATCCTTTCCGAGCCCCCACCCGCCTGCCGGGCGGCGGCCGGCTGATCATTCTGCCGGACGATCCCACAACGGATGACCGTAATAGTCGAATTCGGAAGGCGCGATGGACGCGGGACCGGACGCGCGGAACTCCTCGACGTCAGCGAGCTCGTCCGGGAGGAAGGTCGTCTTTGAAGGCAGGGTCGTCTCAGAGGAGGGAGTCGACGGCCACGGCGAGGAAGAGCAGCGCCAGGTAGGCGTTGGACCAGTGGAAGAAGCGCATCGGACGCAGCGCCACACCCGTCTTGCCGGAGTTCAGGCGGCCGAGCAGCCGGTAGACCTCCCACAGGCACACGGCCCCGAGGACCGCCGCCGCCACCGCGTAGAACGGGGTGGTGCCGGCGACCGGCCACAGCAGCAGCGAGCACAGCACGGTCGCCCAGGTGTAGGCCACGCTCTCGAGCACCACGCGGCGCTCGCCGGCCACCACCGGCAGCATGGGCACCTTGGCGGCGGCGTAGTCCTCGCGATAGCGCATGGCCAGGGTCCAGGTGTGCGGCGGCGTCCAGAAGAACACCACGCCGAACAGCACCACCGGCGCCCAGTCGACCCGCCCGGTGATGCCGGCCCACCCGATGAGCACGGGCATGCAGCCGGCGATGCCGCCCCACACCACGTTCTGCGAGGTGCGCCGCTTGAGCAGCATCGAATAGACGAAGACGTAGAACAAGATCGCGGCGACCGACAGCCCGGCCGCCACCCAGTTGACGGCGAGGCCGAGCCCGAGGGTGGAAAGGACGCCGAGCACGACGCCGAAGACCAGGGCGTTGCGGGGCGTGACCTCCGCCATCGCCAGCGGGCGGCGGCGGGTGCGGCGCATGCGCGCGTCGATGTCGCGGTCGATGTAGCAGTTGAGCACGTTGGCGCTGCCCGCGGACAGGGTGCCGAAGACCAGGACGGCGACGGCGGTCCAGAGCGGCGGGAGACCACGGGCGGCCAGGAACATCACCGGAAGCGTCGTGATCAGCAGCAGCTCGATGATCCGCGGCTTGGTCAGCGCCACATATGCCCGCACGGTGGCGAGCGTCGATCGGCGCGCGGCCGAGAGCGAGGCCGTGGGCGGCTTTGTGGTCAGCACCGTCATGGCGCTTCCAGCGGGTGCGGGGTCAACGCGTAACCTCTGATTAGAGCGGATCCGTGATTGCGGGCATGAGCCAGCGCTTTCGAAGACTCACTGTAGTGCGGGGGGGCCTCGGTCCCGGCATCGGGGGCGAATGCCCCTCGCGCGGGCGCCCCGGCGAGGGGCCCGTCCGCGCTGGTGACCGCCGGTCTTCGCGGCGGCGGCCAGGTTCGCGGGCGGTGGAGCTCTTCGTGTTCCAGCCCGCGTTCTAAGGGCAAGGTTGTATGAACGCGAGCACCATTGTTCCCCGGCCGCATGTCACAACAACGTTGCATCTACGGTGGGGGGAATCGACCCATTAAGGTCCGGTGTTGGGAGCGAAGGCCCACGACCGGACGGGCGCGCGAGCCGAACCGGCGCCAACGACCTATAGGAGATCGAGCAGTTGAGCAGCGAACTCGTGCCAAACCTTGAGTGGAGTGACCTCGATCGGCGCGCCGTCGACGTCGTACGCGCGCTCGCCATGGACGCGGTGGAGAAGTCCGGGTCGGGGCACCCGGGCACCGCGATGAGCCTGGCGCCGGCCGCCTACCTTCTGTTCCAGCGTGTTCTGCGTCACGACCCCTCGGACGCCGCCTGGACGGGGCGTGACCGTTTCGTCCTGTCGGCCGGACACTCCAGCCTCACTCTTTACATCCAGCTGTACCTGTCGGGCTACGGGCTGACGCTGGACGACCTCAAGTCGCTGCGCCAGTGGGGCAGCCTCACCCCCGGCCACCCCGAGCACGGTCACACGCTCGGCGTGGAGACCACCACCGGCCCGCTGGGCCAGGGTCTCGGCAACGCGGTGGGCATGGCCATGGCCGCCCGGCGCGAGCGGGGCCTGTTCGACCCCGACACCGAGGCCGGCGCCAGCCCCTTCGACCACCGCATCTGGGCCATCGCCTCCGACGGCGACATCGAAGAGGGCATCAGCCACGAGGTGAGCTCCATCGCGGGCCACCAGAAGCTGGGCAACCTCAACGTCATCTACGACGCCAACCACATCTCCATCGAGGACGACACCAACATCGCCCTGTCGGAGGACGTCGCCGCGCGCTACGAGGCGTACGGCTGGCACGTGATCAAGGTCGACTGGACCGCCACGGGCGACTACGTCGAGAACGTCGAGGAGCTGTACGCCGCCTACCGGGCGGCGGTCGAGGAGACCGAGCGGCCGACGCTGATCCGGCTGCGCACCATCATCGGCTGGCCCGCGCCGAACAAGCAGAACACCGGCAAGATCCACGGCTCGGCGCTGGGCGCCGCCGAGGTGGCCGCCACCAAGGAGGTCCTCGGCCTGGACCCGGCCAAGGACTTCGAGGTGCCCGACGATGTGCTCGCGCACACCCGCCAGGTGCTCGAGCGCGGCCGTGAGCTGCACGCCGAGTGGAACAAGGGGTACGAGAGCTGGCGGGCCGCCAACCCCGAGCGCGTCGCCCTGTTCGACCGCATGAGCGCCCGCAAGCTCCCCGCCGGCTGGGACGAGGCCCTGCCCACCTTCGAGACCGGCAAGTCGGTCGCCACCCGCAAGGCCTCCGGCGAGGTGCTGAACGCGCTGGCGCCGGTGCTGCCCGAGCTGTGGGGCGGCTCGGCCGACCTGGCCGAGTCCAACAACACCACGATGGAGGGCGAGCCGTCCTTCATCCCCGAGGAGCACCAGACCAAGGCGTTCCCCGGCAACCGCTACGGCCGCACGCTGCACTTCGGCATCCGCGAGCACGGCATGGGCTCGATCCTGAACGGCATCGCCCTGCACGACGGCACCCGTCCCTACGGCGGCACCTTCCTGGTCTTCAGCGACTACATGCGCCCGGCGGTGCGCCTGGCCGCCCTGATGGGCCTGCCGGTCACCTACGTCTGGACGCACGACTCCATCGGCCTCGGCGAGGACGGCCCGACGCACCAGCCCGTCGAGCACCTGTGGGCGCTGCGCGCCATTCCGGGCCTGGACGTGGTCCGCCCGGCCGACGCCAACGAGACCTCGGCCGCGTGGAAGACCGTCCTCGAGCACACCGACCGCCCGGCCGCCCTGGCTCTGACCCGGCAGAACCTGCCGGTGTACGAGGGCACGGCCGACTTCGACAAGGTCGCCAAGGGCGGCTACGTCCTCCAGGAGGCCTCCAACGGGCAGCCCGCGGTGATCCTCATCGGCACCGGCAGCGAGGTGGAGCTCGCCGTCGGGGCGCGCAAGCTGCTGGAGGAGCAGGGCATTCCCGCCCGCGTGGTGTCCATGCCGTGCGTCGAGTGGTTCCAGGAGCAGGACGACGCCTACAAGCAGGCGGTCCTGCCGCCCGCGGTCCGCGCGCGCGTGGCCGTCGAAGCGGGAATCGCCCTGGGCTGGCGGCAGTTCGTAGGGGAGGATGGCGAGGTCGTCAGCCTTGAACACTTCGGCGCCTCCGCACCGTACAAGACGCTGTACGAGCAGTTCGGCCTGACCGCCGAGCGTGTGGCCGCCGCAGCCAAGGGCAGCCTCGCCAAGACCGGGGCCGACAAGGGCCAGACGACCGGAAACTGAGGAACGAGCCATGAGTGAGAATCTGAAGCGCCTGACCGGCCAGGGCGTGTCGATCTGGCTGGACGACATCAGCCGCGAGCGGCTGCGCAGCGGCAACCTCGAGGCGCTGGTGCGCGACAAGCTGGTCACCGGCGTCACGTCCAACCCCACCATCTTCGCCTCCGCGATGAGCAAGGGCGACGCCTACGACGTCCAGCTGCGCGACCTGACGGTGCGCGGGGTGGACGTGGGCGAGGCCGTGCGCGCCATCACCACCTATGACATCCGGTGGGCCGCCGACGTGCTGCGGCCGGTGTTCGACGCCACCGGCGGCGTGGACGGCCGGGTGTCCATCGAGGTCGACCCGCGTCTCGCCACCGACACCGCGGAGAAGACCCTCGCCGAGGCCCGTGCGCTGTGGTGGCTGGTGGACCGCCCGAACGTGCACATCAAGATCCCGGCGACCGTCGAGAGCCTGCCGGCGATCACGCAGGCGCTCGCCGAGGGCATCAGCGTCAACGTCACGCTGATCTTCTCGCTCGAGCGCTACCGCGCGGTGCTGGACGCCTGGCTCGCCGGCCTGGAGCAGGCCAAGGCCGCGGGGCTGGACCTGTCGAAGATCGAGTCGGTGGCGTCCTTCTTCGTCAGCCGGTTCGACACCGAGATCGACAAGCGCCTGGAGAAGATCGGCACGCCCGAGGCGCTGGCTCTGCGCGGCAAGGCCGCCATCGCCAACGCCCGCCTGGCCTTCGCGGCCTACGAGGAGGTCACGGCGAGCGAGCGCTGGCAGGCGCTCAAGGCCGCCGGGGCGCACCCCCAGCGCCCGCTGTGGGCGTCCACCGGCGTCAAGAACCCCGACTACGCCGACACGATGTACGTCGACCAGCTCGTGACGTCCGACACGGTCAACACGATGCCCGAGAAGACGCTGGACGCCGTGGCCGACCACGGCTCGATCGACGGCGACACCGTGCGGCCGGGCTACGCCGAGGCGTGGGACACCATGGCGGCGCTGAAGCAGGTCGGCATCGACTACGACGACGTGGTCCGGGCGCTGGAGGACGAGGGCGTCGAGAAGTTCGTCGCCTCGTGGACCGAGTTGCTCGGGACGCTTAAGTCGGAGCTGGAAAAGGCCCTCTAGGGCCCGCCCCCTGCAGCCTGGGCGGGCCGGCCGCGCATCGCGCCGGCCGGGTCCGCCCGACGGCCGGCACGGGTCCCGGGCGGACGCCCGGGAGCCGGGGCACAGGCCCGGCCGGCCACGCGAGGAGAAGACTTCAGAATGGACATTTCCGTAACGTTCGGTGACGAGGAGGTATCCGCGCAGGCCGAGGAGGCCGTGCGGAAGCTCGTCGAAGACGGGGTGCCGCGGGCGCTGGCCGCCGGCGACCCCGCCTTGTGGGGGCCGGAGGCCGAGGAGGAGGCGAAGATCCGCCTCGGCTGGCTGAACCTGCCCGTGACCTCACGCGAGCTGCTCCCCCAGATCACCGCGCTGGCCGAGCGCGTGCGGGCCGAGGGCCTCGAGCACGTGGTCCTCGCCGGCATGGGCGGCTCCTCGCTGGCCCCCGAGGTCATCTGCGCCACCTTCGACGTGCCGCTGACCGTCCTTGACACCACAGACCCCGGCCAGGTCCGCCGGGCGCTCGCCGACCGGCTGGACCGGACGGTCGTGGTGGTGTCCAGCAAGAGCGGCTCGACGATCGAGACCGACAGCCACCGCCGCATCTACGAGCAGGCGTTCCGCGACGCAGGCATCGACCCGGCGGGCCGCATCGTCGTCGTCACCGACCCCGGCTCGCCGCTGGAGCGGGCCGCGGCCGAGGCCGGTTACACCGTCGTGCTCGCCGACCCGGCCGTCGGCGGCCGCTACAGCGCGCTGTCGGCGTTCGGCCTGGTGCCGAGCGCCCTGGCGGGCGCCGACGTGGCGCGGCTGCTGGACCAGGCCGAGGAGGCCCGCGCCGCCCTGGACGGCGAGGCCAACCCGGGCCTTGCGCTCGGCGCGGCGATCGGCGCGGCGGCCCTGTCCGGCCGCGACAAGCTGCTGCTGGACGACAGCCTCTCGCCGATCAACGGGCTGCCCGACTGGGCCGAGCAGCTCATCGCCGAGTCGACGGGCAAGCAGGGCCGGGGGGTCCTGCCGGTCGTCGGCATCGACCCGACCGGCGCGGCCGACGAGTTCGTCGCGGGCATCGACACCGAAGGCGACGCCGAGGTGAACGGGCCGCTCGGCGCCCAGTTCCTGATCTGGGAGTACGCCACCGCCGTCGCCGGCCGGCTGCTCGGCGTCAACCCCTTCGACCAGCCGAACGTGGCCGAGTCCAAGGAGAGCACCGCCCGCATCCTGGCCGAGGCCGGCGACGGCCCGCTGCCGACCGGCGTCCCCTCGCTGGTCGACGGCCCCGTCGAGGTGTACGGGGAGATCCCCGAGCACGTGAAGGACCTGCCGGGCGTGCTCACCATGCTGCTGGAGGGCATCCCCGCCCAGGGCTATCTGTCGATCCTGTCGTTCCTCGACCGCGAGGCCGCCTTCGACGTGCCGGTTCCCGAGGACGCCTCCTTCGAGGTGATCACCGACATCTGGGCGGCGCACGACCCGGCCAGCCTGCAGGGACTTCTGTCGATCAGGACCGACCGGCCCGTCACCTTCGGGTGGGGCCCGCGCTACCTGCACTCCACCGGGCAGTATCACAAGGGGGGCCCGCAGAACGGCGTCTTCCTGCAGATCACCGGTGCCGTGGACAACGACCTCGAGGTGCCGGGTCAGCCGTACACCCTGGGCAGGCTGGAGCTCGCCCAGGCGCTCGGCGACCTGGACGCGTTGCGCAAGCGGGGGCGTCCGGTCGTCCGCCTGCACCTGACCGATCGCGAGGCCGGAGTCAGGCACCTGCTCACCGCAGCACGGGAGGTTTGATGAACGACAGCGAGCAGCCGGGCTCGGCGGACGCCGATGACACGGGTCCGGCGAACGTGCCCGCGCCAGAGATCCACGAGACCGAATTCGCCAACCACGCCGGGGAGCAGTCACCGAATGTGGCTCCCGACGAGTCGCGGGCGGTGGCCCAGGCCGTCGCCAGCACCGCGACGACGATCGAGGTGATCGAGGCCAACCCGCTCCGCGACCCCCGCGACCGGCGGCTGCCGAAGGTCGCCGGGCCGTCCGTGCTGGTGCTGTTCGGCGTGACCGGCGACCTGGCGAGGCGCAAGCTGCTGCCGGCGATCTACGACCTGGGCAACCGGGGGCTGCTGCCTCCGGGGTTCTCCCTGGTCGGCTTCGCCCGCCGCGACTGGGCACACCAGGACTTCGCCCAGATCACCCACGACGCCGTGAAGGAGAACGCGCGCACTCCCTTCCGGGAGGAGGTCTGGAAGCAGATCTGCGAGGGCCTGCACTTCGTGCCGGGCTCCTTCGACGACGACGGCGCCTTCGACGCGCTGGCCATGGCGCTGAAGGAGATCGACGAGACCCGCGGCACCGGCGGCAACTACGCCTTCTACCTGTCGGTGCCGCCGAAGGCCTTCCCGGTCGTCGTCGAGCAGCTCAAGCGCACCGGCCTGGCCAAGCCGCCCGAGGGCGCATGGCGGCGCATCGTCATCGAGAAGCCCTTCGGGCACGACCTGAAGAGCGCCCGCGCGCTCAACGACGTCGTCGACGCGGCCTTCAAGCCCGATTCGGTGTTCCGCATCGACCACTACCTGGGCAAGGAGACCGTCCAGAACATCCTGGCGCTGCGGTTCGCCAACACGCTGTTCGAGCCGATCTGGAACCGCGGCTACGTCGACCACGTGCAGATCACGATGGCCGAGGACATCGGCGTCGGCGGCCGGGCCGGCTACTACGACGGCATCGGCGCCGCCAGGGACGTCATCCAGAACCACCTGCTCCAGCTGCTGGCCCTGGTGGCCATGGAGGACCCGACCGCCTTCGGCGCCTCGTCGCTGCGCAGGGAGAAGGAGAAGGTCCTGGAGGCCGTCACCCTGCCCGAGGACCTCGGCCTCGCCACCGCGCGCGGCCGCTACACCGAGGGCTGGCAGGGCGGCGTGCCGGTCAAGGGCTTCTTGGAGGAGGACGGCATACCGCAGGACTCCACGACCGAGACCTACGCCGCGATCAAGGTCGAGATCGCCAACCGGCGCTGGGCGGGCGTGCCGTTCTACCTGCGCACCGGCAAGCGGCTCGGCCGGCGGATGACCGAGGTGGCCGTGGTGTTCCAGCGGGCGCCGCACCTTCCGTTCAGCAAGACCGACACCGAGATCCTCGGGCACAACGCCCTGGTGATCCGCATCCAGCCCGACGAGGGCATCACCGTGCGGTTCGGCTCCAAGGTGCCGGGCACGGCGATGGAGGTCAGGGACGTCAACATGGACTTCGCCTACGGCGAGGCGTTCCTCGAGTCCTCGCCGGAGGCCTACGAGCGGCTGCTGCTGGACGTGCTCATCGGCGACCCGCCGCTGTTCCCGCACCAGCGGGAGGTCGAGCTCTCCTGGAAGATCATGGACCCGATCGAGGACTACTGGGCCTCCTTGGAGGAGCAGCCCGAGGGGTACCCCGCCGGCACCGGCGGGCCGGCCTCGGCCGACGAGATGATGGCCAGGGACGGCCGCGTGTGGAGGCGGTTGTGATCGACAACGGAACGCTGGAGTCGCTGTGACCACTTTCCTGATGGGGTCGACCACGGCCTCCGACATCTCCTCGCAGCTCACCCGCCTGCGCCACCAGGTCGGCGCGCCGGCGGTCGGCATGGTGCTGACGCTGGTGGTGGTGTGCGACGAGAGTCACCAGTACGACGCGGTGCGGGCGGCCTCGGAGGCCGCGCGCGAGCATCCGTCGCGCATCCTCGCGGTGATCCCCAGGGAGCGCGGCGAGGCGACCCGGCTGGACGCCGAGATCCGGGTGGGCGAGCTGACGACCGGCGAGGTGGTGCTGCTGCGTCTGTACGGTGAGCTGACCGAGCACGCCGACTCGGTGCTCTCGCCGCTGCTGCTGCCCGACATCCCGGTGGTGGTGTGGTGGCCGGGCGACGCCCCCGAGGCTCCGGCGAAGGACCCTGTGGGCCACTTCGGGCAGCGCCGGGTGAGCGACGCCCGCTCGGCGCCCGACCCGGTGGCGGCGATCCGGCGCCGTGCCGGCGGCTACTCGCCGGGCGACACCGATCTGTCCTGGACGCGCATCACGCCGTGGCGCAGCCTGCTGGCGGCGGCGTTCGACCAGCCCGTGGGCAAGATCCTTGACGGTTACGTCGAGGCCGAGCCGAACCACCCGAGCGCCGCGCTGCTGGCGGTGTGGCTGTCGGAGAAGCTGGACGCGCCGATCAAGGTCACCGAGTCCAAGGGGCCCGGCCTGACCAAGGTGCTGCTGCGGCTGGAGGACGGCGAGGTCGTGGTCCAGCGGCAGGACTCGCGCACCGCCACCCTCATCCGGCCGGGCCAGCCCGACCGGCACGTGGCCCTGGCCCGCAGGCCGACGTCCGACCTGCTCGCCGAGGAGCTGCGGCGGCTGGACCCCGACGAGGTGTACGCCTCGGCGATCGCACGCGTCGCCGACTACCACGGCTCCTGACCCTGGCCGGCGGCGCCGGTTCCCGATCTCGGGCCGGTGACGCCGGCTCTCGCCCTGGCGGCCCGGCACCACCGCGCACCCGCATTCCCCGGGTGCGCGCGGTGGTGCCGGGCGCCGCTGCATATAGATGGAGGGTTGTTCTCGTGAGTGTTCCCTCGGTCCTGATCCACCGGGACGCCGACGTGCTCGCCAAGGCCGTCGCCGCCCGCCTGATCACCGGGCTGGCCGACGCCCAGTCCGCCAAGGGGTCGGCCCACCTGGTGCTCACCGGCGGCGGCATGGGCATCGCCGCGCTCAGGGAGGTCGCCGCCACCCCGGCGCGCGACGCCGTCGAGTGGCCGCGCCTGGACATCTGGTGGGGCGACGAGCGCTTCCTGCCCACCGGCGACCCCGAGCGCAACGAGACCGGCGCGAGGGAGGCGCTCCTCGACCGGGTGGACCTCGACCCGGCCCGGGTCCACCCGATGCTCGGGCCCGACTCGGGCATCTCCGCCGAGGAGTCCGCCGAGCGGTACGCCGACGAGCTGCGCAAGGCCGCCAGGCACGAGGACCACGGTCCCGTGCCGTCGTTCGACGTCCTGATGCTCGGCCTCGGCCCGGACGGCCATGTCGCCTCGCTGTTTCCCGAGATGCCCGCCGTCTACGACGAGCGCCCGGTGGTGGCGGTCCACGGGGCGCCCAAGCCGCCGCCCACCCGCATCTCGATGACGCACTCCACCATCAGGGCGGCCCGCGAGGTGTGGGTCATCGTGGCGGGCGAGGACAAGGCGGGGGCGGTGCGGCTGGCGCTGCAGGAGTCCGGCCCCATCCAGGTGCCCGGTGCCGGCGCCAGGGGCCGCCTGCGCACCCTGTTCCTGCTGGACCGGGCCGCCGCATCCAAGATCCCTCCGGGGCTCACCCGCCGCGCCTCGCCGTGAGGGCGCGCGGCGGGACGGCCCGCCGCGCTCAGGACGACCCGGGTGGCGCCCGGCCGTGACGACACGGCCGGGCGCTTTCGTACGCGCGCCCTTGCGCGTCCGGTCACCCTTGGAAGCGTTCCCCGCCCCAGATGCGGAGATGACGGGTGAAATAGCTAGATAAATCAACTTATGGCAAGAAATTGGCGTCAGATGGGATGCTGGGATGCCCTGGCCACCATGAGCTGCGCCGTTCGCCGCCTGTTGAGACACGGGTGGGATGCCGCCGCCTCTCACACCGCGCACGTGCGGCAGCTCCTCGTCGTAAAGGAGGCACGTTGTCGCAGACGGGGGAGTACGAGCAGTTCGCAGCCCGGCTCCGCGTGCTGAAAGATCGCAGTGGCATGAGCTTCGAGGTTCTCGCCACCCGCACCGGCATCAGCCGGTCGAGCCTGCATCGCTACTGTTCGGGCACCAAGCTGCCCGCCGGCTACGGCGTGGTCCACGCCTTCGGCAAGGCGTGCGGGGCGAGCAACGAGGAGTTACGCGAGCTGCACCGCTTATGGGCGGTGGCCGACTCCGCCCGTAGCTCCTCTCCGCAGGCCCCCGAGGAGGAGCAGCAGCGGGAGGAAGAGCAGGAGGCCGATCGGGAGGAGGAGGCGTCCGCCCCGCCGGGCGGGCGGGAGACGGCGTCGCGGGGGCGACGTGTGACCCGCCGGCCGCTCTGGGCGGTCGTCCTCGCCATGGTGCTGGTGGCGATCGGTGTGACGGCGTTCGTCATCCTGCGGCCGGGAGGCGGCGAGCCCGGGCGGCCCACGATCGTGGCCTCGACCGGCACCTCGGTGACCGCGGCTCCGGTACGGGTCTTCAACATCGAGGGCGACTGCAGGACGCGTGACCGGGTCCCGGCGTGCAGCATGGGGCTGGCGATCGATCCGCGCAAGAAGTACGCCGCGGGGAACGTGGTCGCCCACCGCGTATGGCACGGCGACGTCCTGGTCGCCGACTGCGTGCTGTTCGAGGGCGACCGGGTGGAGGACGAGACGGGGGTGGGCACCACGCGATGGTTCCGCGTCCGGCTGGACGACGTCCCGCAAGGCCACGGCTGGCTCCCGGCCGTGCGCACGCACGACAACCCCGCCCTGCCCGTCTGCGGCTGATCCCCCGGCCCGGCGGTTCAGCGGCCGGCCCGGCGGTTCAGCGGCCGGGCGCGGCGCACACCTGGTCGATCTCGCCGATGATCTCGCGCTTGGCCCGCTCGTCCAGGAAGGACGCCCGCACCGCGTTGCGGGCCAGCGCGGCCAGCTCCGCCTCCCCCAGCCCGAAGACGTGGGCGGCGACGCCGTACTCGGCGTTGAGCGTGGTGGCGAACATCGGCGGGTCGTCGCTGTTGAGGGTGACGAACAGGCCCTCCTCCAGCAGGCGGGGCAGCGGGTGGGAGGCGATGGCGGGCACCTGCCCAGTGCGCACGTTGGAGGTGGGGCACACCTCCAACGGGATCTGGGTCTCCTTGAGGTGGGCCATGAGGCGGGCGTCGCGCACGCAGCTGATGCCGTGGCCGACGCGCTCGGCGCCGAGCCCTTCGATGGCCTCCCAGATGGTCTCGGGCCCGGTCATCTCGCCGCCGTGCGGCACGCTGTGCAGGCCGGCGGCGGTGGCCGCGCGGAAGGCGTCCCGGAAGGCGTCGCGGTACTTCGGGCGCTCCTGCTCGATGCCGGCCAGGCCGAAGCCGACCAGCGCCTCCGGCGGGGCGGACAGCGCGTGGTCGAGCGTCGTCCGCGCGGCCTCGGCGCCGTACTCGCCGGGGATGTCGAACACGTAGCCGACGCGCACGCCGTGGTCGGCCACCGAGGCGCGGGCGGCCACGTCCAGCGCCTCGGTGATCGCCGCCTTGGACATTCCCATCCGCTGGTGGGAGTGCGCGGTGACCGTCAGCTCGGCGTACCGGACGTTCTGCGCGGCCAGGTCGCGCGCCGTGCCGGTGACCAGGGTGACGATGTCCTCGGGCTCGCGCACGAGGCTGTTGACGCTTTCGTAGATCTCCGCGAAGTGGGGGAAGTCGCGAAAGGCGTAGAAGGCGCGCAGTTCCTCCTCACCGGAGGGGACCGGGCCGCCGGGGTGCCGCCGGGCGAGCTCGAGCACCGTGGACGGTGAGGCGGCCCCGACCAGATGCAGGTGCAGTTCCACCTTGGGCAGGGCGGCGATGAACGCCTCGATCGAGGGGGTGGTCTCCGTCATAGCGCCCGACTTTAGGAGCCCGCCCTGGCAAGCGAAAGCACTCTGCCGGGAATCTACCGTGAATGTGTCAGATTTCGGCGGTCAGCCGCGAACGGCGCAGAGCAGGCGGTCGTGGCCGTTCTGCCACAGGGTGCCGACCTCGGTGAAGCCGGCCTCGCGCAGCGCGGTGACGTGCGTGGACAGCTCCAGCGACTCCGACCCCCGGTGCCCGGCGCCGGCCACCCTGCGCTCACGCTCGTCCCTGAGCGCCGCCAGCACGGGGTCGGCGCCGGCGGCGTCCCACCACTGGCGCCAGTCTTCTGGCATGCCGGCGCCGAACCGCCGCCGGGTCGCGCGCTCGTGCACCGCCCGCTCGAGCTCGGCCAGGGCGGGCGCGACGTCCGCGACCTCCATGTGGTCGCCGTTGAGGAGCAGTCCGCCGGACCTCGTCACGCCCGCCAGCTCGGCGTACATCACGCGCAGTTCCGGCTCGTCCAGCCAGTGCAGCGCGGTCGTGCTCACCGCCGCGTCCACCGGCCGGTCCAGCCCGAGAGCGGAGGTCCACCCGGGGGTGCGCAGATCCACGTCCGCGAAACGCAGCCCCGGCCTGCCCTCGTGGGCGGCGCGGGCGAGCGCCAGCAGCAGCGGGTCGGCGTCGATCGCCACGACGGTGGCCTCGGGCAGACGGTCGAGCAGGCGGGTGGCGAGCGACCCCGGCCCGCAGCCGAGGTCGAGCACCAGCGGGTCGGGACGCCCGGACCCCGCCTCCACCGCGTCGATCAGCGCGGTGAACCGGGTCTCCCGGTCGGGCAGGTAGCCCTCCTGCTGGCGATCCCACCGGGCGATCCAGTCCTGGGCCCGTTCACGGGGGACAATGGACACGAAGACTCCTTGTGACTGTCGTATACGCTTTCGGCAGTCACACCGTAGGACGCGAGGATGTAACTGGTCAAGTGAACTTCAACAGTCACAGCGACGCTGTGGTGTCCATCGCCGCCGCACTGGTCAACACGCTGACCGCGGGCGAGGCCCGCGGACGGGAGTACACCGTCCCCCCGCCGGGCCCGGCGCGGCGCGCCGCGGTCACCGAGGCCCTTGGGGCCGGCGGACGGCGCACCCGCGAGGTGACCGACGCGGAGGCGGCCGAGCTGTCCAGGGTGGCGGCCGAGCTGCGCGCGGTCTTCCACGCGGCCGAGGCCGGCGACCTCGACTCGGCGGCCCGCCGGGTGAACGGCGTCCTGGACCGCACGCAGGCGCGCCCCTATCTGGAACGGCACGACGGCGAGCCGTGGCACCTGCACTTCCACGGCACCGCCGGCACCGTGGGGGACGACTACGCGGCGGCGTGCGCCACCGGCCTGGCCGTCGTCCTCGGCAGCGAGCTCCACGACCGGCTCGGGGTGTGCACGGCCTCCCACTGCGACCGCGTCTTCGTCGACACCTCGCGCAACGGCACCCGCCGCTTCTGCTCCACCGCCTGCCAGAACCGCGCCAAGACCGCCGCCTTCCGCGCCCGCGCGCAACAGCCGTAGCCCCGGGGCGGCCTCAGCGCCGGCTCATTGCGGTGACCCAGACCTCGGGCGACGGCGTACTGGTGGCCCCCGCCCGGCGCGCCGGGCTGCTCGCCGCCGCCCTCCGGGCCCTGGCGAGCTGACCGTCTCCAGCCCACTGACCAGCTCTTTTGCTGAGGTTTCGTATCCTGTCAGTGCGGAGGGGAGTACCCGAAGACGCCAGAGTCGTCAGTACGGCGGGCCCGATGCCCGCCCGGTCCTGGCGCCGTCCCGGAGCCGTACACGCCTGGACGGCGGGGAGACCTGCGGGCGTTTCGACGGACCGGAGGAGTGTTTCCCTGTGAATGTCGCCCTATGGGCCTGGCCGGCGGTGCTCGGCGTCATCGCCGCCATGCTCGCCATCGACCTGTTCACCCATCGCCACGCCCACGCGATCGGCATGCGCGAGGCCGCCTTGTGGTCGGTGATCTGGGTGTGCCTCGGGCTGGCGTTCGGGGCCGCCGTCTGGTGGTCGTGGGGCGCGGAGTTCGCCGGCCAGTACTACGCCGGCTACCTGATCGAGAAATCGCTCGCCGTCGACAACATCTTCGTCTTCGCCATCATCTTCGGCCACTTCGCCGTGCCCCCGCGCTACCAGCACCACGTGCTGTTCTACGGCGTGCTGGGCGCGCTGGTCTTCCGCGGCGTCTTCATCGCCGCGGGGTCGGTGCTGATCGCGAGCTTCGCCTGGATCCTGTACGTGTTCGGCGCGTTCCTGGTGTTGACCGGCGTGCGCATGGCCCTGCACCGCGGCGAGACCGTCGACCCGGCGCGCAGCAGGACGCTGCGGCTGTTCCGCCGCCTCGTGCCGGTCACCGACGACTACCACGGGCAGCGGTTCCTGGTCCGGCAGGCGGGCAGGCTGACCGCCACCCCGCTGCTCGCGGTCCTGGTGCTGGTCGAGGTCACCGACATCATCTTCGCCGTCGACTCCATCCCCGCGATCTTCGCCGTCACCTCCGAGCCGTTCCTGGTCTTCACCTCCAACGCCTTCGCCATCCTCGGCCTGCGCGCGATGTACTTCCTGCTGGCCGGGCTGATGCACCGGTTCGTCTACCTCAAGCTCGGACTCGCGGTGGTGCTGGCGTGGGTGGGGGTGAAGATGCTCCTGCTGGACGTCTACAAGATCCCGACCTGGCTGTCGCTGGCCGTGGTCGCCGCGATCCTCGCGGCCGCCGTCACCGCGAGCTGGCTCGTCACCCGCCCCGGCGCCGGACGTGCGTCGGCGGGCCGGCCCGCCGTGCCGGTCGGCACCGACCGGCCGGCATCGGGAGGCGATGGGGGATGCCCGTCGACCAGGACCCGGGTCGTTCACAAGAGGCGCCACCGAAGCTGACGCCATGAGCGAGTCCGGCGACCGGGACTACCGCGTCGTGTACCGGGGGACCCTCCCCTGCCCGGCGGGCCGGCCACGGTTCGGACGGCTCGCCGCCAGGGTGGTCATCGGCGGCGGCCCAGCGTCAGCACCGCCCACCAGTGGCGGGTCAGCCGCCCGTCCTCACGTGAGGCGAGGAGGCGGCGGACCTGGCCGTACAGGTGTTCGCGCTTGGCGGGCTCCATGGCTATGTGGCCGGAGAAGGTGTCGAGGAGGGCGATGTACTCCTCGGCCGTGTAGCTCAGGGCCCACACGTGACGACGTGTCCCCACGACGTCGAAGAGGCCGGATGACTCGAACTCGGCCGCGGTGGGCTCCGGCCGGTCCTCGGGCCGTGCGGGTGGCCACGCACTGCCGTCGCCTTCACCCATCGCGTCGTAGACCTTCTGGATCTCGGTGAAGAACGGGTCGAAGCCGACGGGGAACGCGTGGTCGGCGTTCCACACGGCCAGGTGACCGCCGGGGGGAAGGACGGCCGCCGCCTTCGCGTACTTCACTTCCGCGTCCACCCATTTCCAGGCCGTGGCCGCGTAGACGAGGGCGAAGGAGGCGTCCGCCGGCGGCGCCCATTCCTCGAACGACGAGGTGATCAGCGAGACGCCTGGGAACTCGGCGAGATTGCGGCGGGCCTCCGCGGCCAGAGCGTCACCGAGTTCGATCGCCGTGATGTGGAACCCCATGCGGGCCAGCGGCAGCGTGGCCTTCCCCGGGCCGCATCCGACTTCGAGGAGGCGGCCGGGCGGCCGGACGCCCGTGATGGCGAGCAGGTCGGAGTACAGCTCGGCCGGGTAGTCGGGGCGGGCCCGCTGATAGATGGGGGCCGCGCTGTCGAAGGTGACACGAAGCCGGCGGTCGGCGCTCATGTCCCCCATCCTGACGCGTGGCGCTCCTCAGTGAGGCACCGGCCGCTTCGGTGTCACCTCTCAGCCCGGCCCGGTGTCGCGGCACGGCCGCCTTCCGAGGGCCTGGAACAGCGCGTCGACCTGCGGTGACGCCGGCCCGGGGCGCGGGAGGGGAATGTCGCTCCATCGAGTGGCAGGAAGCGGTCACGGGGGTGCAGTTTGCTGCCGCCGAATTCTCTGTCCCAAGGGCTTGCAATGCCGGAGAGTTGTTCTCACAAGGACGAAACAACAAGCCCTCAAGAAAAGAGACAAGAAATGACCTCCACCACTTTCTCCGCCGCCACCGCCACCCGTTCCGCCGGCACCACCTGGGACTCCTTCACCCGCACCGCCGGAACCACCTGGGACGGCCACTCCCGCGCCGCCGGCACCACCTGGGACTGAAACATGAATCAACGGATCAAAACTCGAACAGAATAAACCAATAGAAGAACAAATCTGACCATCGGGCTCCGCACACCAGAACACCGGCCGCGCAACAGGCCGACGAGAAGACAAGAGCACCACCCCCGCCGAGCGAACGAGAACACCGTTTCGCCACGACAGCGGAAGACGAAACACCCACCGGCCCGGCATCCGTGCGACCGGAAGCATCGACACTCGGCCGGCCCCACCGAACCGGCGCCCGGCGACGCGAGCCCACCACCGCTCCCCCGCCCCCGGCCCGCCGCACACGGCACCTCACGGAGACACCCTCCCCGCACCGGGCCACCCCCTTGCCCCATCCCGGCAAGCCGCCATGCCGACGGCACCCCGTCCCCCGCATGACGCGACGAACCCCCGCACCCTCCCCCGCACCCGCACCTGCCCCCCTCCGGCGAGGACCGGCCCATCCCGGCAGGCCTCTCACACAGACGACGACCCGAGACCAGGCAAGAAGGGAGTCCGACACCCGGCACACGAAGTCGCCGCGCCCGCACGGCGCCCTACCCCCTCCGACCCGCCCTCGCCGCACCCGCGACCCGCCCCGCGGGTCACGCTCACACGGCCCGGACGCGATACCCGTGACCTGCGACGACATGAACGAAAACCCCCCGGCGCCAACGCCGCCCTCGCGGTGGCAGGAAGTGGTCAGGGGGGTGCAGTTTGCTGCCGCCGAATTCTCTGTCCCAAGGGCTTGCAATGCCGGAGAGTTGTTCTCACAAGGACGAAACAACAAGCCCTCAAGAAAAGAGACAAGAAATGACCTCCACCACTTTCTCCGCCGCCACCGCCACCCGTTCCGCCGGCACCACCTGGGACTCCTTCACCCGCACCGCCGGAACCACCTGGGACGGCCACTCCCGCGCCGCCGGCACCACCTGGGACTGACGTAACAAATCGGCAAAACAATCCAGACGACAGCGAACTCCCGAGGAAAGAAGAGACTCCCCGACCGAATTCGCGGACGACCCGGCACCCCGCCGGACACCGCCGGAAAAGCACCCGCAGAACCACCTCGCCGACAAGCCCAGCGCCATCCGGAACGAACAGCAATCACGGCCGGCGGCAACAGCGGGTCCAAGCCACGAATAACGGAGAACGCCGTGATCTGAGCCGGCGACCATCGTGAGCCCGGACCGACGCACACGAACACCCCTCCCGGCCCGCCGCCCCGATCCCCGTCCGCGGCCTCGCCAGGACCCTCCCCCGAACGAGTCGATTCGGCGCGTCATGGCGGCCGATGGGGCAGGCGGAGGTGACCGAAGTCGACCACCGGCCCCTCCCCGCCTGTCACCGGCCCAGAATCGCCGTGAGCCTGACCAGCGCCTGGACGATCTGCTCCGGGGTCAGGCCGAGCGCCATGCGCTGGTAGCCGTACACCTCGGGGGCCAAGGGTGCGAGCAGGACCTCGACCAGCGCGTCCGGACCGGGTGTGCCCGCGGCGGTCAGGAGCGCGCGCACATGGGCGCGCCAGAAGCCGTACGCACCCGTCTCGAAGCGAGAGCGGCCCACTTCCGAGCCGAGCACCAGGTGAGAGTGGTTCTCCAGCAGGCGCACCATGGCGGCGTAGAAGGCGGCCAGTCGCTCGGCGGGCGGCGCTCCCGGACCCAGAGGCGGCTCACCGCGCAGCAGGCGTTCTTGTAGACCCCGTTCGTGCTCATCGAGCAGCGCCACGGCGATCGACGCCCGGTCGGGGTAACGGCGGTAAAGGGTGCCCCGGCCGACCCCGGCCCTCCTGGCGATGTCGTCCATCGTCACGTCCTGCGGGGACCGCTCCGCGAACAGCTGCGCGGCCGCCTCGAGAATGCGTGCGCGGTTGCGTGCGGCGTCGGCTCTCTCCATGCGTCCGATTGTATGTGGACACACCGTCCGGTTATAGTCATCCGGACACCGTGTCCACATATCTGTGATGAGGGAGCTCATGCTGTTGCACCTGGACGCCAGCGCCCGCCGCACGTCGTTCTCGCGGAGACTGTCGAGCGTGTACGCCGAGACCTGGCGGGCCGCCCATCCTGAGGCCGGCTACATCTACCGCGACCTGGCCGCGCGACCCGTGCCGCACATCGGCGAGGCATGGACCGAACTGTGCGACCACATCCTGGAACACGAGATCACCGACATCTCGCGCTACCGGGAGGCGGTCCGCACCCCTGCCCAGGGCCGGGCCTGGGCCATCGTGGAGCCCTTGCTCGACGAGGTGGTGGCCGCCGAGGTGGTCCTCATCGGCACGCCGATGTACAACTACTCGATTCCGTCGGCGCTGAAGGCCTGGCTCGACCAGATCACCTTCCCCAAGATGTCGCTCCAAGGCCGCTCGTTCGTGGTGACCAGCGCGCGCGGTGGCGCCTACGGCCCCGGCACCCCCCGCGAGCCGTACGACCACCAGGAGCGCTACCTGCGCGACTTCTTCAAGGGCCACTTCAGGGTCGAGGACGTGACCTTCATCCACGCCGAACTGGTCAACGCCCGCCTCGACCCCTCGCTCGCGCACCTGCGCGAGCAGCACGAACAGTCGCTGACGGCGGCCTTGCGGGAGGCGGCCCGGTGAGTGGCCGATCCTGGCCCCTGCGTGCCCGCCCCACCCGCGCCGCGCGGGGCGGACGGCGGGGCGGATGAGGTGCGTTGACCTGCGGTGACGCCGGTCCGAGGCGCGGGAGGGAATCTCGCTCCACCGAGTGGCAGGAAGTGGTCAGTGGCGTGCAGTTTGCTGCCGCCGAATTGTCTGTTCCGAGGGTCCGCAATGGCGGAGAGTTGTTCTCACAAGGACGAAACAACAAGCCCTCAAGAAAAGAGACAAGAAATGACCTCCACCGCTTACTCCGCCGCCACCGCCGCCCGTTCCGCCGGCACCACCTGGGACTCCTTCACCCGCACCGCCGGAACCACCTGGGACGGCCACTCCCGCGCCGCCGGCACCACCTGGGACTAAATCTCCAAAACCCCGAAAGACATAACCACTGAGAACTACCACCCGACCATGAAAACCCGCACAGCCGACCAATAACACCCGCACACCAGAACACCTGCCCACCCTCCCGACGACGGCAACAAAAGCTCCACCCCGCCGAGCGAAACGAAACCCACGATTTCGCCACGACAGCGGAAACAGCACGCCCCCGGCCCGGCACCCGTGAAACAGGGACGATCAACGCCCGACCGGCCACTGCCGAACCGGCGCCCCGGCGACGCGAGCGAACCACCGCTCCCCCGGTCCCGCCGCACCCCGGCACCCAGCCCTCCCGGACACCCTCACACCAGGGCACCTCCTTGCCACGATCCGGCCACCCACCACTCCACCACCTGGACGCGACCAACCCACCAGGCCCCATCCACCCACGCCAACGCTCATCCGCCACCGCCGCGACCGCCACGCGTCCCAGAACGCGAACGACAGGCGGGCCCTCACAGGCGACGGCCCACGACCCGGCGCGAAAACCCGGACACCCGGCACACCAAGTCGCGCTGTCCGCACTGCGCCACACCCCCGAGAACCCACCCGCAGCACGCCCGCAGGGCGCTCACACAGCCCGGCGGAAACGCCGGTGACCTGCGACGACTCGAACGGTGACCCGTCGGGCGCCAACGCCACCCTCCTGATGGCAGGAAGCGGTCAAGGGCATGCAGCTTGCTGCCGCCGAATTCTCTGTTCCAAAGGCTTGCAATGCCGGAGAGTTGTTCTCACAAGGACGAAACAACAAGCCCTCAAGAAAAGAGAAACAAAATGACCGCCAACGCTTACTCCGCCGCCATCACCGCCCGTTCCGCCGGCACCACCTGGGACTCCTTCACCCGCACCGCCGGAACCACCTGGGACGGCTACTCCCGCGCCGCCGGAACCACCTGGGACTAAAACACAGAACAGCGACACAAACCCAACGACCAGAGAAAGGAGAAACCTTCCCGCCACCTGACCCGCGAAACACGGCACCACCACCGCACATCACGAAAACGACACCGCCCGCCCGCCGAACCCAGCACCCCGGATCGAATCGAACAATCCGCTCAACGGCAACATCAGCGTCGAAGCCACGAATAACCGAACGCCGGAATCTGAGACGGCGACCATCGTGAGCAGCACCGGCCGACGCACCCACCGATCCCTCCCCGGCCCGCCGCCGCACACCCCGCCCGCGGCCCGCCAGAACCTCCGCGAACCACCCCCATCGCGTCCCCTCATGCCCAGACGCCGTCCACGAGACCTTGGCGACCGGGCATCCCCGACCACGACCCGAGACCACCGACCGGCGAGCCTGCCGAGCGAATCGTCCCCGCGCCCGACCATCGGCACCCGCCCGACCGCCCGACCGGCGGGGGCGAGGCCGTCAGGAGGCGGGCGGGATGGACGCCGGGGTGGCGCGGGGGGTCAACCCGTCGATGAGCAGGTCGAGGAGGCCGGCCGTGAGATCGCTCTGCTCAGGGGTTCCCGCGATGAGCGTCGTACCGCCCAGGCTCATGAGGACGACGTCCGGCTCCACGTCCGAGCGGATCGTGCCGTCCGCCACGCCCGCCGCCAGGAGGGTCGCCAGTGCGTCGGTGAGCAGATCGCGGGTTCGCATGCGCAGTTCGCCGTCCCGGACGAGGACCGCGTGCAGGGCCTCCGCCATGCCGTGCTTGGTCGCCATGTAGTCGACGAACAGGTCCATCCAGGCACGAAGCGCCTGCGCGGCGGCCGATGTCTCCAAAAGATCGTGCGCCGCCGCGCAGAGCTTCGCCGTCTGGTTTCGGTAGGTCGCCTCGATGAGGTCCTCGCGGGTGGGGAAGCGGCGGTACAAGGTCCCGATGCCGACCCCGGCGGCCTTGGCGATGCCCTTGAGCGACGCGTCGGCTCCTTCGCCGGCGAAGGCCTCCGCGGCGGCGTCGAGCAGGCGGTCGCGGTTGTGCCGCGCGTCGGCGCGCAGCGGTCGGGCTCGCTCGGTCGGCACGTTCTCTCCTTGCCCGTGCGGATGGCCGGCATGAGTTGCTATATGGAGCCGCGTCCGCTTACAGTCGAACTAAGCGGACCCTGCTCCGCATAGGAGTCTAGGGCCATGTCCGCCATGCGCGTCCGCCACGCACCCAGCGACCGTCCATTCCCGAAAGAGTCACCGCCTTGAGCACTCAGCGCATCACCACGCCGTTCGGCGCGCGATCCACCGCCGCCGAGGTCGTCGCGGGCATCGACCTCGGCGGCAGGCGTGCCGTCGTCACCGGCGCCTCCTCCGGCATCGGCGTCGAGACCGCCCGCGCCCTGGCCTCCGCGGGCGCGGAGGTGACCCTGGCCGTGCGCGACGCCGGGGCCGGCCGGCGCACCGCCGAGGACCTCATCGCCACCACCGGGAACAAGAACGTCCTGGTCGCCCCGCTCGACCTCGCCGACCAGGATTCGGTCAGGGCCTTCGTGGCCGGCTGGGAGGGGCCGCTGCACATCCTGGTCGACAACGCCGGCATCATGGCCACGCCCGAGACGCGCACTCCGCAGGGCTGGGAACTGCAGTTCGCCGTCAACCACCTCGGCCACCTCGCCCTGACCACCGGCCTGCGCGACGCGCTCGCGGCCGCCGGCGGCGCGCGTGTGGTCGTGGTGAGCTCGGTCGGGCACGTCAACGGCGGGGTGCTCTTCGACGACGTCAACTTCGAGCGCCACCCTTACGACCCCTGGGCCGCCTACAGCCAGTCCAAGATCGCCAATGTGCTGTTCGCCGTCGAGGCCGCCAGGCGCTGGGCCGCCGACCGCATCGCGGTGAACGCGCTGAACCCGGGCCGTATCACCGCCACGAACCTCGGCCGCCACATGGGCGGCATCGCCGACGCCCCCGCCTCGTTCGAGCCGGGCAGCACGAACGTGTCGTGGAAGGACGTCGAGCAGGGCGCGGCGACCTCGGTGCTGCTCGCCGCCTCGCCGCTGGTCGAAGGGGTCACCGGCCGCTACTTCGAGGACTGCCAGGAGGCCGGGCCGTACCGGCCGGGCGTCCGCCGCGGCGTCGCCGCCCACGCGCTGGACCCCGAGAAGGCCGCCCGGCTGTGGCGGATCTCCGTCGAGATGCTCACCCCCGCATAGCCGTCCCCGGACCCGCCCCCGACGGCCCGCGCCTGTACTCCTCCCATGCTCGGCGACCTCGTCGGGCAGGCTCACGCCCGGGCCACGGCGACGCTCGGCTGGGCGCGGCGCTAGGCCGGGAGGGCTTCGACGCGGGCGGGGACGTGTTTGTGCCAGGGGGTGCCGGCGTAGGGGTCGCGGTCTTCCGAGGCGGTCAGCTCGTTCGGCGGGGCGCCCGTGGTGACCTCGCCCGCCTCGCCCGGATAGGACAGGCCGAGACCGTTGGGCAGCGAGATGTGCCCCGCCTGGAGGGTGTCGGTGATCTCGACGGTCGCCTCGACCGAGCCGCGTCTGGTCGTCACCCGCGCCCGGGATCCGCCGGACAGGCCGAGTTCGGCGGCGTCCTTGGGGCTGATCCGCAGCATGCCGTCCACGTCGCGCCTGCGCCAGGAGGGGTCACGGAAGATCGTGTTGGCGGTGAAGGCGCGCCGCTCCCCCGCCGACAGGACGAAGGGGTACTCCGGGTGCTCGTCCGGGCCGGCCCCGAGGCCGGCGAGTTCTTCCAGCAGGTCGGGCAGCGCTAGATGGATCTTCTTGTCGGGGGTGCCGAGCCGATCCCAGCCGTCCGAGGGCTCGTCGACGGTGAACACCAGGCCCGAAGGGCTGTCGAGGATCGCGTCGAACAGCCGGTCGCCCAGTTCGACGCCCTCGCCGTCGATGCCGGCCCGCCGGACCGCGTCCGGGTGGGCCATCGCGACCCGGACGGCCTGCGCCCACAGCGAGGCGGCGGCCGCGGCGCCGCCGGGCAGGGTCGGGCCGAGGGTGCGATAGAGCAGCGCGGGTGCCACCCTGGCCAGCCGCGGGTCGGCCATGGCGGCCATGAACGCCTCGGCGAAGGCCGCGCGGCCCCGCTCGGCCGCCTCGCGCAGAGGCCGGACGCGGTCGGCGGGGAGGGCGCCGACGGCCTCGCACAACCGGGCGTGGATCTCGGGCTCGGGCAGCAGGTCGGCGCCCTCCGGCGGGTCGAGCACCGGGCGGCGCAGGTGGAAGTGGTTGGCCGGGGCCTCCAGGTTGAAGAAGGTGGCCTCCCACTTCTCGAACTGGGAGGGCGCGGGCAGCACGTAGTCGGCCAGCCGTGCCGTCTCGGTCATCGCGATGTCGATCACCACGAGCAGGTCGAGCGCCTCCATCGCCGCGCGCATCCGCTTGGAGTCGGCGACCGAGTGCGCGGGGTTGGCCGTCTCGACGAGCATGGCGCGGTAGCGGCGCGGATGGTCGGTGAGGATCTCCTCGGCGACCACGTTGGAGGGGACCAGGCCCGAGATGATGCGCGCTCCGGCCACCGGGCTGACCCGGTCGCGTTTGGGCCCGTGGTGGCTGAAGGTGACGAACGGCGCGAACAGGATCGGCGGATTGTTGGTGCCCGGCCGCCCGAAGTTCCCGGTCAGCAGCCACAGCAGGTTGTCCAGATAGCTGTTGAGCGTGGAGTGCAGCGTCATCTGGACGCCGAGGTCCTCGAACACGGCCACGCTCGAGGCGGCGGCGACGCGGCGCGCCGCCGTCCGCACCAGTTCCTCCGGCACGCCCGCGGTCTCGCAGTACGCCGCGACCGGCACCGGCCGCAGGGCCTCGCGGACCTCCTCCAGGCCGACCGCGTGGGCGGCCAGCCACTCGTGGGCGATGAGGTCCTCCTGGACGAGCACCGCGGCCATGGCGGCGAGCAGCCAGGCGTCGGCGCCGGGGCGCACCCGCAGGTGGATGTCGGCCAGTTCGGCGGTCTCGGTGCGCCGGGGATCGATGACGATCATGCACCGGGCCGGGTCTCGGGCGATCTCACGCAGCGTGGGCCGGGCGCGCGGCAGACCGTGGGACTGCCACGGATTCTTCCCGACGAACAGTGCGACCTCGCAGTGCTCGAAGTCTCCGGTGGCCATGTTGCCCAGCATGCGGTCCGACACCCAGAACAGGCCGGTCTTCTCCTGGGCGAGGGCGTTGGAGCGGTATCTGGCGCCGAGCGCGCGCATGAAGGCGCCGGAATAGGAACCGCCGAGGTGGTTGCCCTGCCCTCCGCCGCCGTAGTAGAAGATCGACTCGCCGCCGTGGGCGTCGCGGACCGCGGAGAACCGCGCGGCGATCTCGGCGATGGCGGTGTCCCAGTCGACGCGCTCGAACGTGCCGTCGGGCCGCCGCCGCAGCGGGTGGGTCAGCCGGTCCACGCCGTTCTGGTAGTGGTCGAGGCGCAGCGGCTTCTCGCAGGCGTATCCCTGGGAGGACGGGTGGGCCTTGTCTCCGCGGATCCGCTCGAAGCGACGGCCGTCGAGCTTGATCTCGATGCCGCAGTTGGACGCGCAGAGCACGCACGCCGAAGGCCGCCATTCGGTGTCCACGTCGCCTCCTCCAGGCCAGGGTTGAGTTCGATATGCAGACTCAGCCTAGACCAGAACATCCGTCTTGTCGCCGTGCGGATTGGAAGCGCCCTCGGACGGATGCACCCTCACCCAGGGGGTAATTGCCGCATAGTGGAAGAAGCCGCACCCAGTCGGCTCCGCGAGAACGTAAAGGCCGACTTCACCGACGCATGCGGAGGCTCCCTGTGTTCGAGCGCTTCACCGATTCGGCCCGACGAGCCGTGGTCGCCGCCCAGGAGGAGGCGAGGCGCCTCGACCACGGCCACATCGGCACCGAGCACCTGCTGCTCGGCCTGCTGGGCGAGGGCAGGGGACTGGCCGCCACCATGCTCGCCAGGTCGGGCATCAGCCTGGACGGCGCCAGGGCCGACGTCGAGGAGATGGTCGGGCGCGGCGACAGTTCCCCCGGGATGCACATCCCGTTCACCCCCAGGGCGAAGAAGGTGCTCGAACTGTCCCTGCGCGAGGCGCTGCAACTCCACCACAACTACATCAGCACCGAGCACATCCTCCTGGGACTCATCCAGGAGCGGCGGGGCGTCGGCGTCAAGGTGCTGGAGTCGCACGAGATCGACCTGACGCTGATGCGCGGACGGCTCATCGAAGGAGCGACGACCCGCAGGGTGAGCCGGCCCCTCGGCCCGCCCGCCGAGGACCCGATCCCGCTGCCGCCCCAGATGTCGTTCATGGCGCGTCTGGAACGGATGCAGGAGAGCCTGGACCGCATAGAGAGGCGGCTGGACGCCATGGGCGTCCCCCCGGCCGCCGCCGGGGAGAAAGCCGAAGACGCCGGCAGGCATGGCGGCGCGGAGTAAGGGAGTGCGGGCCGGCCGTCGTGATCCGCGATCCCCGAGCGCTCCCGGAGCACGGCGGCCGGCCGGTGCTCAGCCGCGCGGCGCGGGCACCAGGGCGCCGGTGGCGATCCTCGCCTCCAGCACGCCCGGGTCGTCGGTGTAGGCGAGCGTGGCGCCGAGGGAGAGCAGCAGGCGGCGCATGCGCATGTTGTCCGACAGCAGACCGGCCTTCACCTCGGCGAAGCCGAGATCGCGTGCCTCCTGCAGCAGCATCCGCGCCAGCGCGCCGCCGAGTCCCCGTCCCTGCCAGCGGTCCTCGACCAGGAACGCCATCTCGGCGATGCCCGGATCCGGAGTGAAGATCAGGTTGGCGAGCGCCACGACCTGGCCGTCGTATCCCGCGACGAGCGAGTGGCCGCGGTCGCGGTCGCAGAGCCGGTCGAACATGCGCGGGGGCAGGGCCGGCATGGAGGTGAAGTAACGGAACCTGCGCGAGTCCGGGGAGCAGCGGTCGTGCAGGTCGCGCACGGCCTCGCGGTAGAGCAGGGTCAGCGCGCGCACCTGCACCTCGACGCCGTCGTCCAGCAGCACGGGCCGCTCCGCGGCGGGTGCCTCCGCCGGCGGCTGCGCGAGCCGCACCAGCGCCGCCGCCCGGGCGGCCTCGGTCAGCGTGAACGGCAGCCCGGTGCGGCGCAGCCGGACGGCGCGGCGCGGCGCCACGGGAACGGTGAGGAGGGTGGGATCGGGCAGGTCGGAGGACAGGTCCACGCCGTAGACCCAGCGCGCGTCGTCCGCGCGCAGCAGTTCGCACAGCACCTCCGGCAGCCGCCACGGCATGGCCCGCAGGCGGGCGGCGAGCAGCAGGGCGCGAGTGGGCTCGTCGGTCAACTCGTGGGCGGTGGCGGGGACGACCTGGACGCGCCGGCCGCCCGCCGCCTCCAGGGCCTCGCGCACGCTCTCCGCCGAGGCGGGGATGTCGGCGACGAACTCGTCCACGGTGCCGTCGGTGTCGGGTTGAACACTCAGCCCGAGGATGTTGCCGCCCTTGGCCGCCAGCGCGGCGGCGAGTGAGGCGAGACGGCCCGGTCGTTCGTCCACCGTGGTGCGGATCCGCAGAAATCCCATCAAAACTCCCTGTCGTCCGAACAGCAGCATGCCGCCGAGCTGTTACGGAACTGCTACATAGACGTGAGCCTGGGGTTTCCATTCATCAGGTTTGCTGCCAGATCACTGATTTCGCGTGCCGCGTCACCTATGGCGGCCGGTTTCCCCTGGTGTGCCGCGCGAGCGCGGCGGATATAGCATCGTGCCCGATGACCGATCTGCTCTTCCGCGGCGGCCGCGTGTTCACCGGCGCCGCGCGCCCGCCCGTCTCACAGGCGGTGCTCGTACGCGACGGGCGCATCGCGGCCCTCGGCGCCGAATCCGACGTCGCCGCCCGGGCGCGCCCCGGCCACGAGACGGTGGACCTGGCCGGGCGCCTGCTGACCCCCGCGTTCACCGACGCCCACGTCCACCCGATCCAGGCCGGTCTCGAGCGCGCCAAGTGCGACCTGTCAGAGGTGTTCGGCCTGGCGGCGTACGTGCAGAAGATCGCCGTCTACGCCGGGAAGCATCCCGGAAAGGCGTGGATCGACGGCGGAGGCTGGGACATGGCAGCCTTCCCCGGCGGGCTCCCGCACCGCACCCAGATCGACTTCGTCGACCGCCCCGTCTACCTCATCCAGCGCGACCACCACGCGGCCTGGGTGAACACCAGGGCGCTGGAGCTCGCCGGGGTCACCGCCGAGACGCCCGACCCCCCCGACGGCCGCATCGAACGCGACCCGGACGGCACCCCGAGCGGCGTCCTGCACGAGGGCGCCATGGACCTGGCCGGCCTGCTCACGCCCCGGCCGACCGCCGCCGACCTCGACGACGCGCTGATGGACGCCCAGTCCCACCTGTTCTCGCTGGGCATCACCGGCTGGCAGGACGCCATCGTCGGCTCCTACGCCGGTTCCGACGACAACTTCCCCGCCTACCTGTCCGCGGCCGCCTCGGGGCGCCTGAGAGCACGGGTGGTCGGGGCGCTCTGGTGGGACAGGGCGCGCGGCGCCGAGCAGATCGACGAGATGGCCGAGCGCCGGGCGCAGGCAGGCGGCCTGTTCTCCGCGGGCTCGGTGAAGATCATGCAGGACGGCATCGCCGAGAACTTCACCGCCGCGGTCATCGAGCCCTACTGCAACTGCGGCCCCGACCAGCGCGGCCTGTCCTACGTCGACCCCGAGTTGCTGAAGGGCCACGTCGCCGAACTCGACCGCCGCGGCTTCCAGGTGCACTTCCACGCCATCGGCGAGCGGGCCGTGCGCGAGTCGCTGGACGCGCTCGAAGGCACCTCGCCGCGCAACCGGCACCACATCGCCCACCTGCAGATCGTCGAGCCCTCGGACGTGCCGCGCTTCGCCCGCCTCGGCGTCGCCGCCAACCTGCAGCCGCTGTGGGCCACCCACCACCTGCAGATGGACGAGCTGTGCATCCCCTACCTGGGCGAGCGACGCTCCTCCTGGCAGTACCCGTTCGCCGACCTGGTGCGCACCGGGGCCCGGCTCTGCGCGGGCAGCGACTGGCCGGTCTCCTCGGCCGACCCCCTGCAGGGGATGCACGTCGCCGTCAACCGCACCGAGCCGGGCGGTTCGGTGCACGCCGGCTATCCGACGGCGCAGACGCCGTTCCTGCCGCACCAGAGCCTCGATCTGGCCACGGTCATGGCCGCCTACACCGCCGGGTCGGCGTGGATCAACCACGACGACGAGGCCGGCGTCATCGCCACCGGCAACCGCGCCGACCTGGTCGTGCTCGACCGCGACCCGTACGCGCTGCCCGCCGAGGAGATCTGGACCACGCGGGTCGCCATGACCTTCGCCGCCGGCGACCTGGTGTACGAACACCGGGGCTGACCGGCGGCAGAGCGACAGGGTAGGAGAAGGCCCCCGCGGATCACCGCGGGGGCCTTCTCGCGTCGATGACGCTGTGGCCGTGGACCTACCAGGGCGAACGGTTGTTGCGGAGCCGCTCGAGGGCCTCGGCGAGGATCGCCGCGCCGTCGGTGTCGCTGCGCCGCTCCTTCACGTACGCCAGGTGGGTCTTGTACGGCTCGTTGCGCGGCGGCGCGGGCGGGGCCGACTCGTCCTGACCGGCGGGAAGACCGCACCGGGGGCAGTCCCAGTACTCCGGGACGGCCGCGTCGCTGGCGAAACTCGGACGCGTCTCGTGCATGTTGGCGCACCAGAACGAGACCCGGACGCGAGGGGCCGCCTCGCCACGCTCGGCCTCTCCCATCGGACCGGCGCCGACACGACTACCACGGATGGCGTTGCCACTACCCACGGATGAACTCCTCGCTTGATCGCCCCACCGCGCGGCGGGGAAAAGAATCTCTGTCAGGCTTCAGGGACGGGCGTCTACGCCGGCCGGAGCAGCAGCCCGAGCGCGATGATGCAGACGAACCAGACCGAGCCGGTGATGATCGTGAGTCGGTCGAGGTTCCGCTCCACCACCGAGGATCCGCCGAAGGACGATTGCAAGCCGCCACCGAAGAGATCCGAAAGGCCGCCACCCTTGCCCTTGTGGAGCAGCACGAGCAGCACCATGAGTGCGCTCGACAGGATGAGGGCGATGGAGATGCCGATAATCACCGTTGACCTGTTTCCCTGTTATGCGCGCCGAAGCGCGACCTGACCTGCCCGGCGACCGCCGGGGTGACGATTCGAAGTGTCTCTTCGAGGGTACGTCGTAAAATCAACTTGTACCTCCCGAACAGCTCACCTAGCCCGACATTTCGCCGAAACGACTAATCTTAACGAAGTCGGCCGGGTCGAGGGACGCACCACCGACCAGAGCCCCGTCGATATCGGGCTGTGCCATGATGCCGGCGGTGTTGCCGCCCTTGACCGACCCACCGTAAAGGATACGGACGGCCGTGGCCACATCCTCGTCGTACAGCTCGGCGAGTCGCACCCGGATGGCGCCGCAGACCTCCTGCGCGTCCTCGGGCGTGGCGACCTCGCCGGTGCCGATCGCCCAGACGGGTTCGTAGGCGACGACGATCGACTTGGCCTGGTCGTGCTTCACGCCGTTCAGCGCCGCGTCCAGCTGCGACACGGTGTAGGCGACGTGGCCGCCCGCCTGGCGGATCGGGAGGCCCTCGCCCACGCACAGGATCGGCGTGAGGGAGTGCCGGTAGGCCGCCTGCACCTTGGCGTTGACGAGCTGGTCGTCCTCGCCGTGGTACTGCCGCCGCTCGGAGTGGCCGGCCAGCACGTACGTGCAGCCCAGCTTGGCGAGCATGGCGCCGGAGATCTCACCGGTGTAGGCGCCGGCGTCGTGCGTCGACAGGTCCTGCGCACCGTACACGATGCGGAGCTTGTCGCCGTCCACCAGGGTCTGCACACTGCGCAGGTCGGTGAACGGCGGCAGCACCGCGACCTCGGCACGGTCGAAGTCCTTGTCGGTCAGCGTGAACGCCAGCTTCTGGACGAGAGCGATGGCCTCGAGGTGGTTGAGGTTCATCTTCCAGTTGCCGGCGAAGAGCGGCTTGCGGGCTGTGCTCATGGGGTGCTCAGTCCTCCAGCGCGGCGAGGCCGGGCAGGGTCTTGCCCTCGAGATATTCGAGGCTCGCCCCTCCGCCGGTCGAGATGTGGGAGAAGCCGTCCTCGGGGAGGCCGAGCTTGCGCACGGCGGCCGCCGAGTCGCCGCCGCCGACCACGGTGAAGGCGCCGGAGGCGATCAGCGCCTCGGCCACGGCACGGGTGCCGCCCGAGAACGCGTCGAACTCGAACACGCCCATCGGGCCGTTCCAGAAGACGGTCGCGGCGTCGGCCAGCTTGCCGGCGAACAGCTCGCGGGTCTTCGGGCCGATGTCCAGGCCCTCGCGGTCGGCGGGGATCGCGGTGGCCTCGACCACCTCGAACGGCGCGTCCTCGGCGAAGGTCGTCGCGGCCAGGACGTCGACCGGCAGCACGAGCTCCACGCCGCGCTTGTCGGCCTCGGCGATGAAGCCGCGCACCTGGTCGAGCTGGTCTTCCTGCAGCAGCGAGTTGCCGACCTCGTGGCCCTGGGCCTTGAGGAAGGTGTAGGCCATGCCACCGCCGACGACGAGCCGGTCGACCTTGCCGAGCAGGTTGGCGATCACGCCGAGCTTGTCGGAGACCTTGGCGCCGCCGAGCACGACGACGTACGGCCGGGCGGGCTGCTCGGTGAGCTTCTTGAGCACCTCGACCTCGGCCACGACCAGACCGCCGGCGGCGTGCGGGAGACGCTTGGGCACGTCGTACACGCTGGCGTGCTTGCGGTGCACCGCGCCGAAACCGTCGCCGACGTACAGCTCGGCCAGGGCGGCGAGCCTGTCGGCGAAGGCGCCGCGCACCTCGTCGTCCTTGGACTCCTCGCCCGGCTCGAAGCGGAGGTTCTCCAGCAGGGCCACCTCGCCGTCGGCCAGGCCGTCGACGGTGGTGCGCGCGGAGTCGCCCACGACGTCGGAGGCGAAGGCCACCGGGTGGCCGAGCAGCTCACCGAGCCGCGCGGCCACGGGGGTCAGCGAGAACTGCGGCGCCACCTTGCCCTTGGGCCGGCCCAGGTGGGCGCAGACGACCACCCGCGCGCCGCGCTCGGCGAGCGCGGCGATCGTGGGCACCGAGGCGCGGATGCGCCCGTCGTCGGTGATGACGTCCCCGTCGAGGGGGACGTTCAGGTCGGCGCGCACCAGAACGCGCCGGCCCTTCACGTCGAGGGAATCGATGGTCTGCATCAGAACTGCGAACCAACCAGCTCGATGAGGTCGCCGAGGCGGTTGGAGTAGCCCCACTCGTTGTCGTACCAGCCGACGACCTTGGCCTGGTTGCCGATGACCTTGGTCAGGCCGGAGTCGAAGATGCAGGAGGCGGGGTCGGTGACGATGTCGGAGGAGACGATGTCGTCCTCGGTGTAGCTGAGGATGCCGCGCAGCGGGCCCTCGGCGGCCGCCTTGATGGCGGCGTTGATCTCTTCGGCCGTGGTCTCGCGCTTGAGGTCGACGGTCAGGTCGGTGGCCGAGCCGGTGGGGATCGGCACGCGCAGCGCGAAGCCGTCGAGCCTGCCCTTCAGCTCGGGCAGCACCAGGCCGATGGCCTTGGCGGCGCCGGTGGAGGTCGGCACGATGTTCAGGGCGGCGGCGCGGGCGCGGCGCAGGTCCTTGTGCGGGCCGTCCTGGAGGTTCTGGTCCTGGGTGTAGGCATGGATCGTGGTCATCAGACCCTTCTCGATGCCGAAGGTGTCGTTGATGACCTTGGCCATGGGGGCCAGGCAGTTGGTCGTGCAGGAGGCGTTGGAGATGATCGTGTGCGCCGCCGGGTCGTACTGCTCGTGGTTGACGCCCATGACGATGGTGATGTCCTCGCCCTTGGCCGGGGCGGAGATGATGACCTTCTTGGCGCCGTTGTCGGCGTGCACCTTGGCCTTGGCGGCGTCGGTGAACAGGCCGGTGGACTCGACGACGACGTCCACGCCCAGGTCGCCCCAGGGCAGCTTGGCGGGGTCGCGCTCGGCGAAGACCTTGATGGACTTGCCGTCAACGATGATCTCGTCGGCCGTGCTCTTCACCTCGTACGGCAACCGGCCCAGGATGCTGTCGTACTTGAGCAGGTGGGCGAGGGTGGCATTGTCGGTCAGGTCGTTGACGGCGACAATCTCGATGTCCTTCCCGCCGGCCGCCACGGCTCGCCAGAAGTTGCGGCCGATACGGCCGAAGCCGTTGATGCCTACGCGGATGCTCACGGAACCTGATCTCCTCGAACGTCGTGCGCCGGCTCGTGCCGGCGTCGTGGCGGGCTGAAACCTCAGACAACCCTACCGGGTTGCAATTGGTGTAGACCACGTGGCCGTCCCCTTTGCGGCCGCCGTCACGCGCCCCGGGAAACCCCGCAGCTCAGGGCCACTCCACGCCATCGCGACCGCCTTCTTCCACCGATGACGGGCGGCCACGTGCCCCGCCGGGCCGGCCCTCCCGCCCGGGAGGGGGCCCGTTCTCGACGGCCCGCAGGGCCGTCGCGCCGGCCCGTCTCGCGCGGGAGAGGCCTCCCGCCCTCGATCAGGCCCATCCCGTCCGCAAGCCTTGGTCATCGTCGGACGCCACGCGCCCCGCCGGTGCGGCCGGGCCCGCCCGGCCGGCGGGCGTTCGCGAAGGGGCGCACTAGGGCGCGAGCATCTCGGCGGTGAGATTGGCGTCGGTGCTGGCGATGCCGAGGTCGGAGGCGCGCTTGTCGGCCATCGCGAGCAGCCGCCTGATGCGGCCGGCGATGGCGTCCTTGGTCAGCGGGGGGTCGGCGATCTGGCCGAGCTCCTCGAGCGACGCCTGCTTGTGCTCGACGCGCAGGCGTCCGGCGACGACCAGGTGCTCGGGGGCCTCCTCGCCCAGGATCTCGAGCGCCCGCTGGACCCTGGCCCCGGCGGCCACCGCGGCCCGCGCCGAGCGGCGCAGGTTGGCGTCGTCGAAGTTGGCCAGGCGGTGAGCGGTGGCGCGCACCTCGCGGCGCATGCGGCGCTCCTCCCACGCCAGGACGCTGTCGTGGGCGCCCAGCCGGGTCAGCAGGGCGCTGATCGCGTCGCCGTCCCTGACCACGACGCGGTCGACCCCGCGCACCTCCCGCGCCTTGGCGTGGATCTTGAGCCGCCGGGCGGAGCCCACCAGGGCCAGCGCCGCCTCCGGACCGGGGCAGGTGACCTCCAGCGACATCGAGCGGCCCGGCTCGGTCAGCGAGCCGTGGGCGAGGAACGCGCCCCGCCAGGCCGCCTCGGCGTCGCAGGTGGCGCCGGAGACGACCTGCCGCGGCAGCCCCCGCACCGGGCGCCCGTGGTTGTCGATGAGCCCGGTCTGGCGGGCGAGCGCCTCGCCGTCGCGGTACACCCGCACGACGTACCTCGACCCCTTGCGCAGGCCCGCGGGCGCCAGGACCAGCACCTCGGCCTTGTGCCCGAACACCTCGCCGATGTCCCTGATCAGGCGCCGGGCGGTGACGTTGGTGTCCAGCTCCGCCTCGATCACGATGCGGCCGCCCACAAGGTGCAGCCCGCTCGCGAACCGCAGCAACGTCGACACCTCGGCCTTGCGGCAGCAAGGCTTCAGCACCGAGAGCCGGCTCAGCTCGTCCTTCACCACACCCGTCATGGCCATGTGCCTGTGTCCTCCCCCATACAGACGCCTCTCACGGTCGAGCCGGCCTCGTCGCGCCACGCGGACGTCTCCCGCGCCCGGCGCGGCTCCATCGGCCCCCGGCAAGTCTCTCGCACCCCGTGGGCGCGCTGACCAGGATCAACGCTTCCCACGGAAAATCTCGTCCAGGACCGAGGCAAGTCGTCGTGCATCATGCCTGGGCGAGCCGTCCGCGGCGGCCACGTCGGCGAGCACCAGGCGCCCGCCGAGCGCGTCGGCGGCCTTCTCGAGCTCGTCGCGCTCGCCCACCACCTGGTGGTCGGCGAGCACCACGTCGACCGTGAGACCGGGCGCGTGCTCGCGCAGGACGTGCAGGTGCTTCTCGGCGGAGAACCCGTCGGTCTCCCCTGGCTGCGGAGCCAGGTTGAGTGCGACCAGCCGCCTGGCGCGGGTGTCGTGCAGGGCCGCGGCGAGCTGGGGCACCTTCAGGTGCGGCAGCACGCTGGTGAACCACGACCCGGGGCCGAACACCACCCAGTCGGCCTCGCGCACCGCCTCGACCGCCTCAGGGCAGGCCGGAGGGTCGGCGGGCACCAGGGAGATGGCCTGGACGCTGCCCGGCGTGAGCGCGCAGGCCACCTGGCCCCGCACCACGGTCACCATGCCGTCGAGCTCGACCTCGGCCTCGATGTCGAGGGGGACCGAGGCCATCGGCAGCACCCGCCCGTGCGCGCCGAGCAGCCGGCCCACCCAGTCGAGCCCTGCGACGGGGTCGCCGAGCAGCTCCCACAACGCCACGATCAGGAGGTTTCCGACGGCGTGACCGTGTAACTCGCCCTCGCTGCGGAAGCGGTGCTGGACGACCTTGCTCCAGGTCTCGCCCCAGTCGTCGTCGCCGCACAGGGCCGCCAGGGCCATGCGCAGGTCGCCGGGCGGCAGCACGCCCAGCTCACGCCTGAGACGGCCGCTGGAGCCACCGTCGTCGGCCACGGTCACCACGGCCGTCAGCTCGCCGGTCACCCTGCGCAGAGCCGACAGGGACGCGTACAGGCCGTGCCCGCCGCCCAGGGCCACCACGCGCGCCGGCGTCCCTCCCCCCTCGTGGCCGGCCCCGGCAGGGCCGGGACGATCGCCTTCTTCGGTGCCGCGGGCCGCCGGACGGCCCGCCGGGGTCTCGGAGCGGGCGCCGCCCGCGGAATCCCCGTCTTCTACGCTCACTCGCGGCCCACATCCCGGTGACTGACCTGAACCTCCATGCCCCGATCGCGCAGCCGGGCGCCGATCTGCTCGGACATGGCCACGCTGCGGTGCTTGCCACCGGTGCAGCCGACCGCCAGGGTGGCGTACCCCTTGCCCTCGCGGACGTAGCCGGCGGCCACGACGCCGAGGACCTCCTCGTAGGCGTCCAGGAACTCCTTGGCGCCCGGCTGGCTGAGGACGTACTCGCGCACCGGGGTGTCCAGGCCGCTCATCGGGCGCAGCTCGGGCACCCAGTGGGGGTTGGGGAGGAACCTGCAGTCGACGACCAGGTCGGCGTCCACCGGCAGGCCGTACTTGAACCCGAAGGAGACCACGTTGACGCGCAGGCCCGGGCGGTCTTCGCCGCCGAAGAACGAGGCGATCTTGCCGCGCAGCTCGTGCACGTTGTGCGAGGAGGTGTCGATGACCAGGTCGGCGTTGGCACGCACCTCGCGCAGAATGCCCCGCTCGCGGGCGATGCCGTCGACCAGCCGCCCCTCGCCCTGCAGCGGATGCGGGCGGCGGACGTTCTCGAAGCGGCGGACGAGCTCTTCGTCGCTGGCCTCCAGGAACACCACGCGGACCCCGACACCGCGTGCCTCGAGCTCTTCGATGGCGGTGTTCAGATCGGTGGTGAACGCCAGGCTGCGCACATCGACGACGGCGGCGACCTTGTCGGTGTCCAGCTTGACCCGCCCGGCCTCCTCCGCCATGGCGAAGAGCATGCCCGGCGGCAGGTTGTCGATCACGAACCAGCCGAGATCCTCCAGAGCCTTGGCCGCCGTGCTGCGCCCCGCTCCGGACATGCCGGTGACGATGACGAACGCGGTGTCGCCCACCGCGCCGCCGCGGCCTCGGGCCTCTCTCCGCGGCGAACGCGAGGTGTCGCGCTCGCCGCCGCCGGTCTGCTCGGTCATGTGCTCTCCCCCTTCAGCGCCGCAACGATCGCCTCGGCGGTCGAAAGACCGATGCCGGGAACCTCGCGGATCTCGTCGATGGTCGCCCCCTGCAACCGTTTGACGGAGCCGAAGCGCTTCAGCAAAGCCTGCTTGCGCGCTGAACCGAGCCCACGAATCTCGTCCAGAACGCTTTCCTTGACAGACTTCGAACGTTTCGACCGATGGTAGGTGATGGCGAAGCGGTGTGCCTCGTCACGCACCCTTTGGAGGAGATAAAGGCCCTCGCTGGTTCTGGGAAGGATCACCGGCTGGTCGTCGCCGGGGAGCCAGACCTCCTCCAGCCGCTTGGCCAGCCCGCTCACCGACACGTCGTCGACGCCCAGCTCGTCCAGCGCCCGCCGGGCCGCGGCCACCTGGGCGGGGCCGCCGTCGACCACCACCAGGTTGGGCGGGTAGGCGAACCTGCGCGGCCTGCCGGTCTCGGGGTCGATCGGCTCGGGGTCGAGCTCGCCGCTCTCGGCGCGTTCTTCCACATGCCGCTTGAAGCGGCGGTGGATCACCTCGTAGATGGAGGCGACGTCGCCCTGCCCCGCCGTGCCGCGGATGGCGAACCGGCGGTACTCGCTCTTGCGGGCCAAACCGTCCTCGAAGACGACCATCGAGGCCACGACGTCGTCACCTTGCAGGTGGGAGACGTCGTAGCACTCGATGCGCAGCGGGGCCTGGTCGAGGTCGAGCGCGTCGGCGATCTCTTGAAGCGCGCGGCTGCGCGTGGTCAGGTCGCTGGCCCTGCGCAGCTTGTGCTGGGCGAGCGACTCTTTGGCGTTGCGCTCGACGGTCTCCATGAGGGCCCTCTTGTCGCCGCGCTGCGGCACGCGCACCTCGACCCTGGCGCCGCGCTGCTCGGTGAGCAGCTCGGCGACCGCCTCGGCCTCCGGCGGCAGGGCCGGCACCAGCACCTCGCGCGGGATCGCCTCAGGCGCGGCCTCGCCGTACATCTGGAGCAGGAAGTGCTCGACCAGCTCACCCGTCGAGGACTCCTCCACCTTGTCGACGACCCAGCCCCGCTGGCCGCGGATGCGGCCGGCGCGGACGTAGAACACCTGGAGCGCGGCCTCCAGCGGATCCTCGGACATGGCGATCACGTCGCAGTCGATGCTCTCGCCGAGCACCACGGCCTGCTTCTCCAGGGCCCGCTGCAGGGCCTGGACGTCGTCGCGGAGGCGGGCCGCCCTCTCGTACTCCTCGGCGGCGGCGGCCTCGCGCATGGCCCGCTCGAGCCGCTTGATGAACCGGCCGGTGTTGCCGGCCATGAAGTCGCAGAAATCCTCGGCCAGCTCGCGATGCTGGTCGGGGGTGACGTTGCCGACGCACGGAGCCGAGCACTTGTCGATGTAGCCGAGCAGGCAGGGCCGGCCGATCTGCCCGGCCCGCTTGAACACCCCCGCCGAGCAGGTGCGCACGGGGAACACGCGCAGCAGCAGGTCGACGGTCTCTCTGATGGCCCATGCGTGGGAGTAGGGACCGAAGTACCGGGTGCCCTTGCGCTTGGCGCCGCGCAGCACCTGCACCCGGGGGAAGTCCTCGCCCATGGTCACGGCGAGGAACGGGTAGGACTTGTCGTCGCGGTACTTGACGTTGAACCGGGGGTCGAACTCTTTGATCCAGGAGTATTCGAGCTGGAGCGCCTCGACCTCGGTGCCGACGACGGTCCAGTCGACGCTCGCGGCCGTGGTGAGCATGGTCTGCGTGCGCGGATGGAGCCCCGCGAAGTCGGCGAAGTAGGAGTTGAGCCGCTGCCGGAGGCTCTTGGCCTTGCCGACGTAGATCACCCTGCTCTGGGCGTCCCTGAAGCGATACACCCCTGGTGACTCAGGGATCGCCCCCGGCTCGGGACGGAAACTCAGGGGGCTGTTCGCGGGTCTCGCCACAAGGAAAAGCCTATCCGGCCCCGCCGACAGAACAGGGCTATCCGACCACGCGCAGGGGCTCCTTGTCGGGCGGCCGCCGCCCGTTCACCCTCCGTCCCCGCCCTGGGCCATCGGCCGCCCGCGCCACCTCGGTCCCGCGCCGGCGGCCGGCCGCCCGCCGCCGGGCGCACGTCAGGACGTTCGATCAAGCGGTCCATTCCGGCTCGGCGGACTCCCGCACGCGGCCGTCCGCGCCGAAGATCAGGAAGCGGTCGAAGTCGGCGGCGAACCAGCGGTCGTGCGTGACGGCGACGACCGTGCCCTCGAACGCCGAGAGCCCTTGCTGCAGGGCCTCGGCACTGGCCAGGTCGAGATTGTCGGTGGGTTCGTCCAGGAGGAGCAGAGTGGCGCCCGACAGTTCGAGCAGCAGGATCTGCAGGCGCGCCTGCTGGCCGCCGGACAGCGTGTCGAACGGCCGGCGGGCGGCAGGCGCGAGTTCGTAGCGCGCGAGCGCCGCCATGGCCTCGTTCAGCGTCAGCGCATGACCTTCCGTGACCAGGTCGGCGGCGGTGCGCCCGTGCAGTTCGGGACGTGCGTGCGTCTGCACGAAGTGCCCGGGCGCCACCCGGGCGCCGAGCCGGACCACGCCATTGTGCGGGCGACCGGCCTCCGGGCGGGGTTCCGCACCTGGATACCCGCCGCCTCCGGAGCCGCGCCCTGAGCCGGGATGCGCGCCGGCCCCCGGCCCGGACGCCGAGCGCGGATCCGCACCGGCCCGTGAGCCGGGTCTGGCGCCCGGACCCGGGTCGGGCACCGAACCGGGATCCGCGCCGGAGCCTGAACCGGACGCCGAACTGGGTGCCGCGTCGGCGAGCAGGCGGAGGAAATGGGATTTGCCGGATCCGTTCGAGCCGAGGACGGCAACGCGCTCGCCGTGCCATATCTCCAGGTCGAACGGCCGCACCAGACCGGGCAGCTCCACCGACTCGCAGACGACCACCCGCTTGCCGGTGCGGCCACCGCGCAGCCGCATGCGCACGTTCTGCCGTCGCGGCGCCCGCTCCGGCGGGCCGGCCTCCTCGAACCTCTGCAGCCGCGTGCGGGCGGCGCGGTAGGAGGACGCCACCGCGTCGTTGTTCGCGGCGGTCTGGCGCAGCGTGGTCACCAGGTGCCTGAGCCGGGCGTGCTCCTCCTCCCAGCGGCGCTTCAGCTCGTCCAGGCGCTCGACGCGGTCGTGCCGGGCCTGGGCGTAGGAGGCGAAGCCGCCGCCGTGGCCCCATACCCCCCGGTCCTCCACGGTGAGGATGCGGTCGGCGGTGTTCGCCAGCAGCCGGCGATCATGCGAGACCAGCAGGACGGTCTTCCCCGCGGCGCGCAAGCGTTCCTCCAGCCACTGCTTGGCGGGCACGTCCAGGTAGTTGTCCGGCTCGTCCAGCAGCAGCAGTTCGTCCGGCCCGCGCAGGAGGGCCTCCAGTACCAGACGCTTCTGCTCACCCCCTGACAGGGTGTTCACCGGCCGCTCCCTGACGCGGTCATAGGGCAGGCCGAGGGCGGCGGTCGCGCAGGTGTCCCAGACGACCTCCGCCTCGTAGCCGCCGGCGTCGGCGTAGTCGGCCAGGGCCTGGGCGTAGGCCAGTTGCGCCGGCTCGTCGTCCGCGCGCACCAGGGCGGTCTCGGCACGGGTGACCGCGGCGGCCGCGGCGCGCACGCGTTCGGGGGCGACGGACAGCAGCAGGTCGTGCACGGTGCGGCCGTCACGCACCCCGCCGATGAACTGCCTCATGACGCCGAGGCCGCCGGAGCGGGCCACCCGGCCCCCGGCCGGGGCGATGTCCCCGGCGATCAACCTGAGCAGCGTCGTCTTGCCGGCCCCGTTCGGGCCGACCAGGGCCGCCTTGGCGCCCTCGCCGACGCGGAAGGACACCCCGTCCAGCAGCGGCCGCCCGTCCGGCAGGGCGTAGGTCAGCTCGCTCACCTCGATGTGGCCCATCGCCCGCCTCCCCTGTCCTCGACTGCCGGATCGTCGGTCGAGTACTGGACCAACGATCCGGTACTCGCTCACCATACTAGGATCGGACCCATGGGAGCGAGCGCGGCGGATGGGGCGGGAACGGGCGGGAAGGCGTCACGGAGCGGTGGGAGCGGCGGAGAGGTGTGGCTGCGGCCCCAGCGGGCGCACCGCCAGACGCCGCCGCTGACCCGCGACCGCATCGTCGCCGCGGCGGTGGCGTTGCTGGACGAGGAGGGCGAGGCCCGGCTGACCATGCGCCGTCTGGCCGAGCGCCTCGGCACGGGCTCCACCACGCTGTACTGGCACGTCGAGACCAAGGACGACGTGCTCGACCTCGCCCTCGACGCCGTGTTCGGAGAAGTCGCGCTGCCGGTTGAGCATTCGGGCGACTGGCGGGCGGACGCCGCCGCGCTGGCCGGCGAATGGCGCGCCGCGCTGCTGAGGCACCCGTGGTCCGCCACCGTGCTCGGCCGCCCCCTCATGGGGCCGAACGTCCTTGCGCGCACGGAGTTCCTGCACGCGGCGCTGGTCGGCGCGGGCCTCCGCGACCCCCATCTGACCGCGGCGGCCTACGGTCTGGCCAACTTCGTCATCGGTTCGGCCATGATGCAGGCCGCCTGGCGGTCACGCGACGAGGCCGGGGCTCGGCGGGCCGCCGACGAGCGCCTGCGGGCCGAGCGCGAGCGCTATCCGACGCTCGCGGCACGCGGCCACCTGGTCGGCGAAGACTGGGACGAGGCGTTCACTCACGGCCTGCGCTACCTCCTCGACGGCATAACCGCCCAGATCGCCTCCGGGCCGGCTCACGCGTGAGCCGTTCTGGCGACGGGCCGTGGCGCACACGCCGCGGGCGGGGGCGGAGGTGATGCCTCCGTCCCCGCCCGCTCGCGCCGGCCTCGCCGTGGTGTCAGGCGAGGCTGATGGAACCGTCCTTGACCGTGATCTCCTTCTTCTCCAGCGGCCGGCTCGCCGGGCCGTCGGCCACGGAACCATCGGCGATCTTGAACTTGCTGCCGTGGCACGGGCAGTTGATCGTTCCGCCCGATACCGAGCCGACCGGGCATCCCTGGTGGGTGCAGATGGCGCTGAACGCCACGAACTCACCGTCGCTCGGCTGAGTGATGACGATCTTCTCGTCCTTGAAGATCTTGCCACCGCCCTTGGGGATGTCACTGGTCTTGGCCAGCGCGTCGCCACCGCCGCCCTCGGAGCCGGCGTCGCCGCCGGCCTCGCCCGACGAGGACGCCGGAGCGGGCTCAGAAGAAGAGGAGTCGCCGCCGGAGGTGGCCGGCGTCCCATATCCGCCGCACGCGGTCAGCACGACGGCCAGCCCCGCGCCGCTCGCGCCGAGCATCGCCGCACGCCGTGTCGTATCCGTCTCGGTCATATTTGCCTTCCTCAAGTTCCGTCATCTCTGCTACGGCTCGCGCCTCGACGTGGTTCAGCATGGGCCGTACGCGACACAGAGAGTATGAAGAATTACATGTAAGAGGCGGGTCAGCTTCCGCCCGCCCCGTACGTCCGTGGCGGGCGAACGGTCCCCGCCGGCCGTGATCGCCCCCGCCTCGAACGCCCGGAGCCCACCCGGCCGCCCACGACCTCACCCTCGGTCGTGCGCGGCCTTCGCCGGCCCTCGCGGAGGGCTCAGTCGCCCAGGACCTTGCTGAGGAAGCGGCCGGTGTGGCTGTCCTCGATGCGCGCGACCTGCTCGGGGGTGCCGGTGGCCAGCACCACGCCGCCCCTGGACCCGCCCTCGGGGCCCATGTCGATGATCCAGTCGGCGGTCTTGATGACGTCGAGGTTGTGCTCGATCACGACGACGGTGTTGCCGCCGTCGACCAGCCGGCCGAGGACGCCGAGCAGCTTGCGGATGTCCTCGAAGTGCAGGCCGGTGGTGGGCTCGTCGAGCACGTAGACCGTGCGGCCGGTGGAGCGGCGCTGCAGCTCGGAGGCGAGCTTCACGCGCTGGGCCTCGCCGCCGGACAGCGTGGTGGCGGGCTGGCCGAGCCGGACGTACCCGAGGCCGACGTCGTTGAGCGTCTTGAGGTGCCGCTTGATCGGGGGGATGGCGTCGAAGAACTCCAGGGCCTCCTCGATCGGCATGTCGAGGACCTCGGAGATCGTCTTTCCCTTGTAGTGGACCTCGAGGGTCTCGCGGTTGTAGCGGGCGCCGTGGCAGACCTCGCACGGGACGTAGACGTCCGGCAGGAAGTTCATCTCGATCTTGATGGTGCCGTCGCCCGAGCACGCCTCGCAGCGCCCGCCCTTGACGTTGAAGCTGAACCTGCCCGGCTGGTAACCGCGGATCTTCGCCTCGGTGGTCTGGGCGAACAGCTTGCGGACGTGGTCGAAGACCCCGGTATAGGTGGCGGGGTTGGACCGCGGGGTGCGGCCGATCGGGCTCTGGTCGACGTGCACGACCTTGTCGACCAGGTCGGTGCCGGTGACCCGCGAGTGCCTGCCCGGCACGGTCTTGGCGCCGTTGAGCTCTTTGGCCAGGGCATTGTACAGGATGTCGTTGACCAGGGTGGACTTGCCCGATCCCGACACGCCGGTCACCGCGGTGAACACCCCGAGCGGGAACTCGACGTCGACGCCCTTGAGGTTGTGCTCGCGGGCCCCCTTGACCACCAGCTTGCGCTTGGTGTCGCGCTTGCGCCGGGTGCCGGGCACGTCGATGCTCCTGCGGCCGGACAGGTAGGCGCCGGTCAGGGAGTGCTCGCTGGCGAGCAGGTCCTGCACGGTGCCGGACACGACGACCTGGCCGCCGTGCTCTCCGGCGCCCGGCCCGATGTCGACGACCCAGTCGGCGGCGGCGATGGTGTCCTCGTCGTGCTCGACGACGATCAGCGTGTTGCCCATGTCGCGCAGGCGGATCAGCGTGTCGAGCAGGCGCTGGTTGTCGCGCTGGTGCAGGCCGATCGACGGCTCGTCAAGGACGTAGAGCACACCGACGAGACCTGAGCCGATCTGGGTGGCCAGGCGGATGCGCTGCGCCTCGCCGCCGGCGAGGGTGCCGGCCGCGCGGTCGAGGGTGAGGTAGTCGAGGCCGACGTCGAGCAGGAAGCCCAGCCGGGCGTTGATCTCTTTGACGACCCGCTCGGCTATGTGCATGTCGCGCTCGGAGAGGGCGAACCCGCCGAGGAACTTGGCGCATTCGCCGATGGACATGGACGACACCTGGGCGATGGAGTGGTCGCTGACCGTCACCGCCAGCGAGACGGGCTTGAGGCGGGCCCCCTTGCACGTGGGACAGGGGATCTCGCGCATGAAGCCCTCGTAGCGCTCGCGCGAGGAGTCGCTCTCGGCCTCGGCGTGCCGCCGCTGCACCCAGGGGATCACGCCCTCGAAAGTGGTGTAGTAGGAGCGCTGCCGGCCGTAGCGGTTGCTGTAGCGGACGTGGACCTGCTCTTCGTGGCCGCGCAGCAGGGCCTTCTGCGCCTGCTTGGGCAGCCGCTCCCAGGCGGTGTCGAGATCGAAGCCCATGGCGTGGCCGAGCGCCTCGACCAGCCGGATGAAGTAGTCGCTGGTGTGGCCGCCCGCCCACGGGGACAGCGCGCCGTCGCCCAGGGACTTCTCAGGGTCGGGCACCACCAGGTCGGGGTCGACCTCCATGCGCGTGCCGAGGCCGGTGCAGTCAGGGCAGGCGCCGAACGGCGAGTTGAACGAGAACGACCGGGGCTCCAGCTCCTCGAACGACAGGTCGTCGTAGGGGCAGTAGAGGTGCTCGGAGTAGAACCGCTCACGCCCGGGATCGCCCTCGGGAAGGTCGACGAAGTCGAGGGTGATCGTGCCGCCGGACAACTGCAGCGCGGTCTCCACCGAGTCGGTGAGGCGGCGGCGCGCGCCGTCTTTCACCGAGAGGCGGTCGACGATCACTTCGATGTCGTGCTTTTCGTACTTCTTCAGGACCGGCGGCTCTTCGAGCCGGATGATCGTGCCGTCGACCCGGGCCCGGGCGAAGCCCTTGGTCTGCAGCTCGCGGAACAGCTCGCCGTACTCGCCCTTGCGCCCGCGGACGACCGGGGCCATGACCTGGAAGCGCGTGCCCTCGGGCAGCTCGAGCACGCGGTCGACGATCTGCTGCGGGGTCTGCCGGGCGATGGGACGGCCGCAGGAGGGGCAGTGGGGCTTGCCGATGCGGGCCCAGAGCAGGCGCAGGTAGTCGTAGACCTCGGTGATGGTGCCGACCGTGGACCGGGGGTTGCGGGAGGTGGACTTCTGGTCGATCGAGACGGCCGGAGACAGGCCCTCGATGAAGTCGACGTCGGGCTTGTCCATCTGCCCGAGGAACTGCCTGGCGTACGCCGAGAGCGACTCGACGTAGCGCCGCTGGCCCTCGGCGAAGATGGTGTCGAAGGCCAGGCTGGACTTGCCCGAGCCGGACAGCCCGGTGAAGACGATAAGGGCGTCTCGCGGCAGGTCGAGCGAGACGTCTTTGAGGTTGTGTTCGCGCGCGCCACGAACGATCAAGCGGTCGGCCACAGCAGATCTCTCATGTTGGGGTTGCGATCCACGGCGGCCGGAAAGGGCCACCTCTGACTAGTCGCCGCCACTGTAACGACGGGGTCCGACAGTTTCCCCGCTCCCCGGCGAAGGACGTACGAGACGATGGGCGTCCGGAACCCGTGGAAGATCGCGCAGGCGAAGGATTTCGGAGAAATGATGTGATGCATGACCGTTTTGGACGCACTGCGGACCGAACTCACCGCGGCCACGAACCGTCTGCTCGCCACCACGGCCGCCTTGCCCGGCTCGGACATCACGGCTCCCTCCCTGCTCTCGGGCTGGACGCGCGGCCACGTGCTGACCCACATCGCGCGCAACGCCGACAGCCACGTCAACCTCGTGACGTGGGCCAAGACGGGTGTGTACACACCACAGTACCCAACGCGTGAGGCCAGAGAGACCGAGATAGCCCAAGGAGCGGGCAGGAGCGCCGAAGAGCAGCACGCGGACATCGCCGAGAGCGCGGCACGGCTGGAGGCCGCCATCGCGGCGATGCCCGAAGAGGCCTGGGCCGCCTCCGTGCGCGACATGAGCGGCGGCGAGCACCCCGCCTGGTACATCCTGGTGCGCAGGATCAGGGAGGTGGAGATCCACCACGTCGACCTCGACGCCGGCCGCACATGGGCCGGCTGGCCCGAGGCCTTCGTGTGGCGCGAGCTGCACGACGCCTTGGCCACCTGGCCGCGCGACCAGAGCCCGGTCGCGGCCGTCCACGCCGGCGACCGGAGCTGGGCCGGCCTCGGTGAGGGTCCCGAGGTGGAGGGCGCGCCCGCGGCCGTCCTCGCCTGGGTGACCGGCCGCCTGGCACCCGGCGAGGCAGGGGTGCCGGTGCGCCTGCGCGACGGGCGGGCGGGACAGGCGGAGGGGAACGATCAGCCGGCGCCCGAGGGGCTTAGGCTGACGGCAAAGCCTCCGGCCGCGCCGCGGTGGCCGACGACGGTTCCGCCAGGCCTGCCGGCGACGCCACCTGAGGAGTATCCATGAGCTACACCGGTGATGTGACCGCCGGCGGCCCCGCCGAAGTACGCGAACTGCCCGACCTGACGATCAGCAAGGTCGAGGTGGGCGACTTCGGCAACAACGCCTACCTGCTGCGCTGCCGGGAGACCGGCGACGGCGTGCTCGTCGACGCCGCCGCCGAGCCCGGCAGGCTGCTGGAGCTGATCGGCGACCGGCCCATCAGCAAGATCGTCACCACGCACCGCCACCAGGACCACTGGATGGCGCTGGCCGAGGTCGCCAAGGCCACCGGAGCCGAGACCGTCGCCCACCCGCTGGACGCCCCGCACCTGCCGGTGCCGGTGACCCTGCCCGTGGAGCACGGCGACAAGGTCACCGTCGGCGTGGTCACCCTCGATGTGATCCACCTGCGCGGCCACACGCCCGGGTCGATCGCGCTGCTGTTCCAGGACGGCCATCTGTTCACCGGCGATTCGCTGTTCCCCGGCGGGGTCGGCAACACCGAGCGCGACCCGGCCCGGTTCGAGCAGCTCTACACCGATGTGGTGCGGCGCGTCTTCGACCGGCTGCCCGACGAGGCGTGGGTCTACCCGGGCCACGGCAAGGACACCACGCTCGGCGCCGAGCGCCCGTCCCTGCCCGAGTGGCGCGCCCGCGGCTGGTAGCCGGCGGCCTCGCACGCGAGACGGCCCGGTCCCTCGGCGTTCGAGGGACCGGGCCGTCCGGACGTTCACGGGGGCCGCCGGAGGCTACCGGACGGAGGAGTCGGCCTCTTTGCGCTCTTTGCGCTGTTCGCGCTTGAACATGAGCACACGCAGCGGGATCGCCGAGACCAGGGCGATCTGCATGCAGGCGCCGATCTGGATGAGCAGGTCGCCGCCGGACAGATCGGCCGCCCAGACGATGAGGCAGACCACGTTGATCATGACCCAGCCGAGCACGACGGCCGCGAGGTTGCCCTTGGGCTTGGGGTACTCGATGCGGCTGACCATGAGCCAGGCCACCGCGAAGATGCCGAGCAGGGTGGCGTACGAAGGCTGGAAGAGCAGCACGATGGACACCACCGTCATGGCGCCCATCGGGATGGGCAGGCCCATGAAGTCGCCGCTCTTGGTCTTGACGCAGGCGAAGCGCGCGAGCCGGACGACACCGGCCACCAGCACCGAGACGGCCGCGCAGAGCACCAGCCACAGCGGGAGCTTGTGGGAGAAGCCCGCCCAGGCCACCACCATGAACGCCGGCGCGAAGCCGAAGCTGATCACATCGGCGAGGTTGTCCAGCTCGGCGCCCATGGCCGAGGCGCGGAACTTCCTGGCGACCAGGCCGTCGAACAGGTCGCACGTGGCGCCGATGAGCAGCAGCACCACGGCGGTGGCGAAGTAGCGCGGGTCGGACTGGAACTCGCTCTGGGTCTGCAGCTGGTTGATCGCCGACCACGCCAGCACGCACACCGCGAGGAACCCGCACACCGCGTTGCCGATGGAGAGCGAGTCGGCCGCCGACAGCCGGAAGGCCTTGCCGACCGGCCCCCGGGGTTCTTCGTCTTCGTCCACGCCCTCTATGGACCAGCCTGCGTCAGCCGCGGTCAATGCGAGTCACTCCTGCCGTCGTCCGCTCCCCCACGCCGACCGCAGGGGCGATCCCTTCTGGAAGGTAGATGTCCACGCGCGAGCCGAACCGGATCAGCCCGATGCGCTCTCCTCGCGTGACCTTCGCCCCAGTGCCGACGTACGGCACGATGCGGCGCGCCACGGCCCCGGCGATCTGCACGAGCTCCAGTTCGCCGATCTCGGTGTCGAAGTGCCACACGACCCGTTCGTTCTGGTCGCTGTCCTTGTTGAACGCGGGCCGGAAGCCTCCGGCCACGTGCTGGATCGAGGTGACGGTGCCGTCGAGCGGCGCCCGGTTCACGTGGACGTCCAGCGGGCTCATGAAGATCGCCACACGGGTGCGCCCGTCCGGCTGCGGATCGATGCTCTGGACGACGCCGTCGGCGGGGCTCAGCACCAGCCCGGCGCCCGGCTCTCGGTCGGGATCGCGGAAGAACCACAGCATGGCGCCGGTGAGAGCGGTCAGCGGAGCCGCCGCGAGCATCCACGGACGGGACCGCCGGGCCAGGGCCACCGAGGCGGCGGCCGCGATGGCGGTGGGGGCCAGCCAGGGGGAGACGCCACGTGCCAGCCGCACGCGGCGGCGACTGTGGCTTGGCGAATCGTTGGACACGGGGAACCTTTTGTGATGTTTGCGGCCAGAGACCGGTTCGTGACTTGTCGCCGAATGTTACCCATCCCATCGCCATTGCATAGCGATACGAGACAAGCAAATCGCCTCATGCACCAATTAGCTACCCCTGGGACACCTTCGCCGGGGCGGTGGAGTCACCGGATCGCTTGTCGCGCCTGGCCTTGATGAGACTGGCCACGGTGGTGACCACCATCGTGACGCCGATGACCGCAAGGGAGACCGAGATCGGCACTTCCGGCGCCCAGGAGACGCCACTGTTGTGCAAGGCCTCCATGATGAGCTTAACTCCGATGAAGCCCAGAATGAACGACAGACCGTAGCTGATGTACACCAACCGTTGCAGCAGACCGCCGAGGAGGAAGTACAGCTGACGCAGGCCCATCAGGGCGAACGCGTTGGCGGTGAAGACGACGAAGGCATCCTTGGTGAGGCCGAAGATGGCCGGGATGGAGTCCAGGGCGAACAGCAGGTCGGTGGTGCCGATCGCGACCATGACGATCAGCATGGGGGTGACCATGCGGCGCCCGTCCACCCGGGTGGTGATCTTCGAGCCGACGAAGCCGTCGGTGGTCGGGAAGATGCGGCGCACCCAGCGCAGGAGGAGGTTCTCCTTGAACTCCTCCTCGTCGTGGCCGCGCAGTATGTTCACGGCGGTGTACAGCAGGAACGCGCCGAACACGTAGAACAGCCAGCTGAAACGCTCAAGGGCCGCCGAGCCGACCAGGATGAACACCCCGCGCATCGCCAGCGCCATCAGCACGCCTACCAGGAGCACCTTGTGCTGGTAGATCTTGGGCACCGCGAAACGGCCCATGATGATGTAGAAGACGAACAGGTTGTCGACGCTCAGGCTGTACTCGGTGAGATAGCCGGCGAAGAACTCCCCCGCCTTGTCGACTCCCGCGAAGATCCACATGCCGATGCCGAACAAGACGGCCAGCGTGACGTAGAAACCGACCCAGAAGCCCGCTTGCCGAAGCGAGAACTCGCGTGGCTCACCTCTGTCGACGATCCACAGATCGAACGCCAGGACCACCAGCAGCCCGCCGATGACCGCAGCCCATGCCCACACGGAAATCTCCAAGACAAACCTCCGGCCCGCGTCAAAGTGCCGGAGGTCTCTCCCGCCCGCGCGGTGGCGCGAACCGGCAGCCCCGGGCGCGCCGTAAGGGACGTTCCGTGATGACGAGGCTGTCGCGAAGGGATACTCCCCCCCTCGCCGAGGAGTATAGGCGAGGGGATAAGCCTCACCTAATCAACGTTTACGCTGGCGTGGCCGTCACGGCCGCCGGGTGCCGCAGAAGCCGCTGATCAACGGGGTGACGGCCGTGTTCGGGACCGGTTCGTCCCGCGCCGGCCGACGCCGTCCGTCACGGCCGTCCCCGGGCCACGCGAGACCCGCTCGAACGAGGGAGGCGGTCAGGCGTGGTCGCGCGCGGACCTCTGGGCGGCCTCGTACGCCGCGGCGGCGGAGCGCAGCGCGGCCTGCTCGTCCGGCAGCGAGAGTGCCGCCGCGGCGGCGGACAGGCGGGCCGCCAGCGCCCGGTCGCCGAGCAGCCGGGCGATCTGGGCTCGCAGGGCCGCCGCGTCCCCCGCGGGGACGAGCAGGGCGGCGTCGCCGACCATCGAAGGGATCCCCCCGACGGCCGTCGCGACGATCGGCCTGGCGGCCCTGAGCGCCTCGTGCACGTTCAGCGGCTGCCCCTCCCAGCGGCTCGGCACCACCACGGCGTCGGCCGCCCGCAACAGGTCGGCCACGTCCTCCCGGTGCCCGAGGAGCAGGACGGGGAGCCTTTCGGCGTCGACGCGCGCCTGCAGTTCGCCGCGCAGCGGCCCGTCCCCCGCGATCACGAACAGCGGGGCGGCTCCGTTCGCGTACGGCCCGCGGGCGGCGTCCAGGAGCGTCTCAAGACCCTTCTGCTGCGCCAGGCGGGCGATGGTCAGCAAGATCGGCCGGTCGCCCTTCCAGTCCTCCTCGGCGGCCCCGCCGGCCGCCCCCGGCCCGGCCCCGGCGGTCCCGGCCGGCCCGGCCCCGGCGGCGGCCTCGTGGAGCAAGGCCGCGGCGGCACCGGCCAGTTCGGCGCGGACCTCGGCGGCCGTCCTGGCGGCGGGCGGCACCGGCGGCGCCGGCACGACCGCCGGGGCGATGCCGCGCGCGCCGAGGGCGGCCATCCGCTCGCCCAGATCGGGGGCCACGACCAGCACCTGATCGGCCCTCCTGGCGACGATGCGCTCCAAGAGCCCGAACACCGCCCCGATCGCCCCTCCGGTGGTCAGCGCGTTGTGCAGGGTGACCACCAGGGCCGTACGGCGGCCGGTCAGCGCCAGCGCCGCCAGCGCCCCCGCGCGCAGGCCGTGCGCGTGCACCACGTCCGCGCCCGACACCAGCCTCCGCAGGCGCGCCACGGCGCGCGCGTCGGCCGCCGGGCGGGGCCGGACGGCGATGGGCACCTGCGCGAAACGCGCCACGCCGGAGAAGCCGAACGCCGCGTCGGTGCTCGCCGGTCCGGCCACCACGACCTGGCGCCCTTCCCGGGCGAGCCCGGCGGCGAGCATGCGCACGTGCCGTCCCACCCCGCCGGTGCTCGTCCCGAGCACGAGGATCACCCGCCGCGCCGTCTCAGCCATCTCCACCGGTCCCTCCCCCTCCACCGCCGCCCCGCGCGCGAGACAGCGCCGACATCAGATCACGCCTGTCCACGGCCAGCGCGATGGCCAGGGACACCGCGAGTGCCGCCGCCCCCGCCAGCGCCGTGACGCCCGCACCGGCCACCGGGCCCTGGACGGGCAGCAGCGAGCCGATCCACGAGCCGGCGAGGAAACCCGCCCCGCCGCCGAGCACCGCGGTGAGCGACGCGCGCGCCACGCCCACCAGAGCCGCGGCGCCGCTGCCGCGGACCACGGCCGCCATCAGCAGCGCGCCGCCCGCCGTCATGCCGGCGGCGCTGCCGAGCGCGAGGCCGCCGAGCTTCCATCCGGCGGGGAAGGCCACGGCGAACGCCGTCTGCGCCACCATGACCACCAGCCAGCCGGCCACCGTGCCCGCCGCGGCCGCCCGTCCCCTCCCTCGCGCGTAGAGGACGCGGCCGAGGTGCGCGATCAGGCCGTATCCCACCAGGCCGGGTGCGAACAGGGCGATGGCCCGGGCCAGCTCGGACGCGTCCACCTGGCCGGGCATGCCGCCGACGAACACCACGGCCAGCGGCGCCGCCACGGCCGCGAGCGCGCCGGCGGCCAGCCCGGACACCAGCACGACCGCGCGGGTCGTCTGCGCCGACAGGGCGGCGAACCCGGCGCCATCACCGCCTTCGGCCCGCGCGGACAGCGCCGGGAAGGCGCTGGTGGCGATGGGCACCGCAAGGACGGCATAGGGCACCTGGTAGATCGCCCAGGCGTAGTTGTACCCGGCCAGCCCTCCGGCGCCGGCGTGACGGTTGGCGAGCCACACCACCAGCGCCGTGGCCGCCTGCTGGGCGATCAGCGCGCTGAGCCCGGCCGCCGCCAGGTGGCGCACCCGCGCGGCTACGCCTTCGGGGAAGCGCAGAGTCGGCCGCAGCCGCAGACCCAGCCGCGAGGACGGGCCGATCACGGTGACCACCAGGGCGAGGACGCCGAGAGTGGTGCCCACGGACAGGGCCAGCTCGGCCGGGCGCGGCACCGCCGGCAGTGGCGTGGTGACGCCGTGGCTGAACGGCACGAACAGCAGATAGGCGACGATGACCACGAGACTGGACACCAGGGGGGCCAGCGCGGGGCCGGTGAAGCGCCGGTGGGCCTGCAGCACCCCGTACAGCACCACCGCCACCCCGTACAGGGGAATCTGCGGGGCGAAGACGACGAGCATCCGGGTGGCGGTGTCCAGCAGGTCTCCGGTGGCGCATCCTCGCACCTGCCCGGCGAACAGCCCGATCACCGGGCGGGCCGCGAGGGCGGTGAGGACGCCGAGCGGCACCAGGAGCACCAGCACCCAGCTCAGCAGCGCCGAGGTGATCCACCCCACCCGTGCGCGGGCCTGCTCGGCCGTCTCGGCCGGCCCCGTCTCGTGCGCGCCGGCCGCCGGGGAAGGCGGCGCGGGGGCGCGCGGGCCGGCGGGGACCGGCGCCGATGAGCGGGAGGCCGCGCCGGCGAGCACCGGGACGATCATCCCGGCCAGCGCACCGCCCACGACGACCTCGAAGACGATGTTGGGCACCTGGTTGGCCGTGAAGTAGGCCGTGGCCAGGCAGTCGGCGCCGACCGTGCGGGCCAGGACGACCTGCTTGGCGAAGCCGACCACCCGCGCCAGGATCGTGACGGCCGCGATGAGGACCGCCGCGGCGGCGAGGCCCCGGCCTGCCCGTGCGGTCATGCGGGACGGCGGCCCAGCATGTCGAGCCGGTTGAGCACCGGGTTCGCGGCGATGACCTTGGTGAAGCTGACCTTCTCCGAAGCGGCGGTGAGCGCGGCGACCGCGCCGAGCAGCACCAGCCGCGACCGGGGGGGCAGCCCGGCGACCGCGGCGACGCCGAGCAGTGCCCCGAGGGCGTTGGCCCCGGCGTCGCCGAGCATGGCCCGCTCGCCCAGGTCCTCCGGCAGCAGGGCGAGGCCCGCGCCGAGGGGCACCGCGGCGAGGGCGGCGCCCGTCCCGGCGGTCGTGCCTCTCGCCAGCGACGCCGCCAGCAGGGGCCCGCCGGTCAGCAGCCCGACTTTGATGGCGCGCCCGGGGCGCAGGTCGAACAGGTTGGCCAGGTTGGCGCTGCCGGCGATCAGCGCGCCGTCGGCCAGCGTGCCCACGGTGGAGGAGAACGCGCCGCGCCGCGCCGCGGCGGGGTGGCGGGGCAGGAGCGCGGCGGCGGCCAGGCCCGCCGCGCCGATGCCGAGGATCTTCACCGCGCCGCTGGTCACCTCACCGCGCGCCAGGGCGGTCAGGTGCCCCTTGAACCCCTTGGAGGTGGTGGCCCCCCACAGGTCGTCGTACGCGCCGAGGGCGCCGCTGCCCACGGTGGCCAGCACGGCCGCCGCGCGGGCCCGCGCCGGCAGGCCCGGCGCCAGAGCGGCCGCGGCGCCCGCGCCCGCCACGAACGCCGGGCCCTCAAGCAGGGTGATCGGCTCGCCCCGGTGGTTGGTGCGCGTCCAGGTCTTCTCCTCGCCGATCGGCGGGCGGCGGGTGAACGCCGAGTAGGCGACGCGGGCGGCGACGGCGCCGAGGGCCGCGCCGGCCAGGGCGCCGAGCCAGGTGCGATGGGCCACAGCAGATCCCTCTTCGTCAGGAGCACCCGGCGCGAACGCCGGAGAGCATGGTCGTCAGGGCCGGTCGGCCGCCCCTGCCGGCGGCGCGTGGCCGCTCCCCGCCCGCCGTGTGGCGGACGGCCGCCGCGTGGAGCGGCGGGCCGGCGAGCCGGGCGGGACGGCCTGTCAGCCGCCCGCGCCCGCCGAGGGGGTGGGCGTGGAGGCGGCAGTGGGAGTCGGCTCGAGGGCCGTGGCGTCGGAGCCGAGACCGTAATGCCCGGCCTCCCCGGCCGCCTGCTCCCGCAGAGCGTAGACCACGACGGCCTGCCCGAAGGCCATATCGGGATTGTCGACGGTGGAGACCTTCGCCGCCGCGTCGCTGTCGGCGCGGAGCGTCGCGACGACGCCCGCGGCGGTCGAAGCGGGCACCGCGCCCACGACGACGGCGCCTTCGCCGCGCTCGTCGAGCCCGGTGACCAGCGACACGATGGCGGTGTTCTGCGCCTCGGCTCCGTCGCCCTCGGACGGGACGGCGGGGGCCATGACCAGCGCCAGCGTCGCCCGCTTGGCGGGGTCGCCCTCCACCGTCAGCAGGCCGTCGCTCTGGAAGGAGTCGAGCACGCCGGCCGCCGCGGGCTCTTCCTTCCCGGCCTGCGTCTTGTCCGAGGTCATCAGGGCGTTCGCCAGCACCGCGGCCGCCTTGTCGTAGGGCGTGGCGTTGAGGGAGTACTCCACGGCGGCGGGCTTGGACGTGGTCGCCAGTTCGTCGAGCACGCCTGCCTGCTCGGCGTTGAGGTACTTCTCGCTGAGCGTGACACGGCCGGTGACCACGGCCCCGGCCGCCGTGACGACGTGCTCGATCGGGTCGCGGAGTTTGGAGTCGGCGCCGGGCGCCTCGACGATCAGGACCCGCTCGCCGGTCAGGGCGCCCTGGACGAGCTGCGGGAGCCGGTCGGCGATGAAGGAGTCGCCGGCGCCCTCTTGCGCCTGCACCCCGGTCACCTGCGCCTGCAGTTCGTTGTTGCGGGCGCGCAACTGCGCGGTGATCGCCTCGGTGGACGCGACCAGCGGCGCGTTCAGCACTGTGCTGCCGAGCACGATGCCGATGGCGAGCGCGAGGAAGATCGCGACGATGGAGACGAGGTGATAGCGGAAATCGATCACGAGAAGAGTCCGACCAACCAGAAGATGAAACCGTTCCAGGCGTCACGAAGTCCGTTCAGCCAGACCTTGCCCATCGGGGAGAACCACAGGACCACGCCCACGGTGATGAGCGCCGTCGCCACCAGCAGCAGCAGCGAGCCGATGGAGATGCGGCTGCGGTACAGCCGGCTCACGCCCTTGGCGTCCACCAGCTTGCCGCCGACCCGGAGCCGGGTCAAAAAGGTGCTCGCCATGCCCGAACGGCCCTTGTCCAGGAACTCCACCAGCGTGCCGTGGGTGCCGACCGCCACGATGAGGCTCGCGCCCTTGTCGTCGGCCAGCAGCATCGCGATGTCCTCGCTGGTGCCGGTGGCGGGGAACACCACGGCCTGCTGCCCGAGCTGCTGGACCCGTTCGAGGCCGGGCGCGCGGCCGTCGCGGTAGGCGTGCACGATGAGCTCGGCCCCGCAGCACAGGGCCCGTTCCGACACCGAGTCGAAGTCGCCGACGATCAGGTCGGGCATGTAGCCGGCCTCCATCAGCGCGTCGGCTCCGCCGTCCACCCCGATCAGGATCGGGCGGAATTCACGGATGTAGGAGCGGAGAGTGGCGATGTCCTCCTTGTAGTGGTAGCCGCGCACCACGACCAGCACATGCCTGCCCTCCATGGAGGTGCGGATGTCGGGGACGCCCACGCCGTCGATCAGCAGGTCGCGCTCGCGGCGGATGTACTCCATCGTGTTGATGGCGAACTGCTCGATCTGCACCGACAGGCCCGCCCGCGCCTCGGCCATCGCGGCGGCGATGCTCTCGGGGGTGGCGATCTCGCCCTTCCCGACGAGCTCGTCCTCCAGATAGATCACGCCCTCGTGGACGCGCACCAGGTCGCCGTCGCGGACGCGGTCGAACACCTCGGGGGTGACGTTGTCGACGACCGTGACCCCGGCGTTGAGCAGGATCTGCGGGCCGAGGTTCGGATAGCGGCCGCTGATGCCGGTGGCGATGTTGAGCACGACCGAGGCGCCGCACGCGACAAGCGCCTCCGCGCTCACCCGGTCGACGTCGACATGATCGATGATCGCGATTTCCCCGGGCCGGAGGCGCTTGGTCAGCGTCTTGGTCCGCCGATCGATCCTCGCCACTGCCGTCACCCCGGGAAGGTCTGAAACCTTCCTGCGGCGGAGGCCCTGAACCTTCAAGGTCGGCACCTTCATCACGAACCATCCTGCCAGAGCGTGCGACCAAGATGGGCCCGCTTCACGGCGTGTCAGCTATGTCACTGTGGGTGGAGCGAGCGCACACCGCCCGTGGCCGCGACTCTCCGCCCCTCCCGGCTACCCCTGCGAACGCCGCTCACGCCTCCCCCGGCCGGCGCGCTCGGCCCGGCCCGCCGCTCGCGCCTTGACCTGCGTGAACCCGGCCGCGATCCGGTGGGAAGAACGCGGACGAGGGCACCCTCCATCCCGCAGGAAGAACGGCGGTCATGTCCGGCGGGTCGTCTTGCCCGCCGTGCCCGTCGACGCGCGGGTCGCGGCGGCCCTGCCGGAAACCGAGGCCGGCTCGCCGGTCGAAGCGGCGGCCCCTCGTGCCGCGGCGGCAGCGCCCGCGGCCTTGTCCGCCGCGGCGTTGGACAGCAGTTCCTCGGCGTGCGCGCGGCCCAGCTCGGAGTCCTCCAGGCCCGCCAGCATGCGCGCCAGCTCACGCGCCCTGCCCTCCTGGTCGAGCGCGGCGACGCCGCTGCGCACGACGCTGCCGTCGCTGGCCTTCTCGACGACGAGGTGCTGGTCGGCGAACGCCGCGACCTGCGGGAGGTGGGTCACCACGATGACCTGCGCGGTGCGGGCCAGCCGGGCGAGGCGCCGGCCGATCTCCACCGCGGCCTTGCCGCCCACGCCCGCGTCGACCTCGTCGAACACGAACGTCGGCACGGGGTCGGCGCCGGCGAACACCACCTCGATCGCCAGCATGACGCGGCTCAGCTCGCCACCGGAGGCGCCCTTGTTGAGCGGCAGCGCCGGAGCGCCCGGATGGGACACCATGCGCAGTTCGATCTCGTCGGCGCCGTCCGGGCCGAACTGGCCGCTCGGCGCGAGCACCACGACGACCTTGGCGTGCGGCATCGCCAGGGCGGTCAGCTCGGCGGTCACCGCCTCGCCGAAGCGCTCGGCGGCGGCGGTGCGGATGGCGGTGAGCTCGGCCGCCAGCCCGGTGAGCCGTGCCGTCAGTTCTTCGTGCTCGCGCGTGAGCTCGGCGATGCGGTCGTCGTCGCCGGCCAGGTCGCCGACCCGGGCCGCGGCCGTCCTCGCCCAGGCCAGGACCGCCTCGGTGCTCGCGCCGTACTTCCTGATCAGGCCGTTCAGCAGCGCGCGGCGCTCCTGCACGGCGGCCAGCCTGCCCGGGTCGGCGTCGACCGACTCGGCGTAGGCGGCCAGCTCGGTGGCGACGTCCGACACCAGGTACCCCGCCTCGGCCAGCCGGTCTCCGATGCCCGACAGCGCCGTGTCGTACTCGCGGACGGCCTCGACCGCCGACCGTGCCTGCCCGAGCAGCGAGACGGCGTCCTGAAGCCCCTGAGAGGTGGCCATGGGATCGCCGAGCAGGGCCGTGTGGGCGTTGACGGCGGCGTTCTTCAGCGCGTCGGCGTGGGCGAGGCGCTCCTCCTCATGCTTGAGCTCGACCTCCTCGCCCGGCCTGGGATCGGCCTTCTCGATCTCCTCCAGACCGAAGCGCAGGTGATCGGCCTCCTGCGCCCGCTCGCGCGCCTTGGTCGTGAGCTCCACCAGCGTCTCGCCGACCTCCTTGTGGCGCTTGTACGCCTGGGTGTAGGCGCGCAGGGGCTTGACGAGCTCCTCACCCGCGTAGCGGTCGAGAGCGGCGCGCTGGCGCCCCGGCTGGAGCAGCCGCTGCTGGTCCATCTGACCGTGGACGGCCACGAGGTCCTCGGCGAGGTAGGTGAGGGTGCCGACCGGCACGGACCTGCCGCCCAGCCATGCCCGCGACCTGCCCTCGGTGGACACCGTGCGAGCGATGATGAGCTCGCCGTCCTCGATCTCGCCGCCGGTGTCCTCCACCTGCTGGGCGACCCGGCCGCCGGACTCGACGACGAGCGTGCCCTCGATCGTGGCGCGGTCGGCGCCTGGACGGACGCGGGCGGGGTCGGCCCGGCCGCCGAACAGCAGCCCGAGCCCTGTCACGACCATCGTCTTGCCCGCGCCGGTCTCGCCCGTGACGACGGTGAAGCCCGACGAGAGCTTCAGGACAGCCTCATCGATCACCCCGAGCCCTTTGATCCGGACCTCATCGACCCGTGGCCGCACTGGGTCCCTCCCGCCGTTTCGCCGCGCCACCTCGCTCTGGCACCTCGCCGGACCGTGTGGGGCTTGGCTCGGTCACCGTTTCGTGCGGGGTCGATCCTACGCGGAAATCGCCAAGGTTTTCGATGACCGGGGTTCCCGCGCCCCATGAGAACACGCCGAATCAGCCGTTTTCGCCGCAAACCACCCACTCCGCGCCCGGATGGCGAACCCGGCCGCGCCGACCCCGCCGGCGAGGACGCGGACCGGGCGCGGTCAGTGGCGGACGCGGCCGCGCCAGCCCTGCACGGGCAGGTCGAACTTGGCGACGAGGCGGTCGGTGAACGGAGCTCCGGTGGTGTCGCGATCGTGCAGCCGGGCGAGCCGCACCGGCAGGTCGGAGCGGCGAACCTCCACCCGCACCCCCGGCGGCAGGTCGAAGCGGCGCCGACCATCGCACCACAGCACACCCCCCGATGTGCCCGGAAGGATCTCGATGGCGATGTTCGAGCGCGGAGAGATCACCAGGGGCCGGGCGAACAGCGCGTGGGCGCTGTTCGGCACCAGCAGCAGCGCCTCGACCTCCGGCCACACGACCGGCCCGCCCGCCGAGAACGCGTAGGCCGTCGAACCGGTCGGCGTGGCGCAGATCACGCCGTCGCACCCCCACCGGGACAGCGGCCGGCCGTCGATCTCCGCCACGACCTCCAGCATGCGGTCGCGCTTTTCGACGCTGGCCTCGTTCAGCGCCCATGTGGAGGCGAGCAGCTCGCCGTTGGCGCGGACCTTCAGCTCGAGGGTCATCCGCTCTTCGACGGTGTAGCGGCTGGTCACGACGTGGTCCACGGCCTCGGCGAGGTCGGCCATCTCTGCCTCGGCGAGGAAGCCCACGTGGCCGAGGTTGATGCCGAGCAACGGGGTGCGGGCCGGACGGGCGAGCTCGGCGGCGCGCAGCAGCGTGCCGTCGCCGCCGAGCACCAGGAACATCTCGGCGTCCTCCGCGGCCGCCTGGCTCGCCGGCACCACGTCCACGCCCAGCGCGCCGATCTCCTCGGCCTCGGGCTCCATGACGCGGACCGTGAACCCCTCGTCGAGGAAGCGCCGGATCACCAGCCGCGCGCTCTCGACCGCCGGCTCGCGGCCCGTGTGGGCGGTGATCAGCACCGTGCGCTTCGCGCTGTCCATGGTCGGCTCCGCTCGTCCGGCGGGTACGTCTCGCACTACTGGGGACCTTCCGTTACCGCTCGGTCGATCTCGGCGTCGATGTCGGCGACGGGGGCGGGCCCCGGCCCCTTGCCGAGCCAGAGCAGGTATTCGACATTGCCCGACGGGCCCGGCAGCGGGCTCGCCGTCACGCCGCGCACCGCCAGCGACAGCGCGGCCGCCGCCGCCGCGACGTCCCGGACGGCTCCGGCGCGCAGACCCGGATCCCGTACGACGCCGCCCGCCCCCACGCGGTCCTTGCCCACCTCGAACTGCGGCTTCACCAGCATCACGAAGTCGGCCTCCGGAGCCGCGCAGGCCGCGAGCGCCGGCAGCACCAGGCGCAGCGAGATGAACGACAGATCGCCGACGACCAGCGTGGGCGGCTCGCCCACCATGTCCGACGTCAGGTCCCGCACGTTGACCCGCTCCATCACCGTGACCCGCTCGTCGGTGCGCAGGGACCAGGCGAGCTGGCCGTACCCGACGTCGACCGCGAGGACGTGACCCGCGCCGCGGCGCAGCAGCACGTCGGTGAAACCGCCGGTCGAGGCGCCGGCGTCGAGGCACCGGCGGCCCTCGACGGTCAGGCCGCGCGGCGCGAAGGCCTCGATCGCCCCGATCAGCTTGTGGGCCCCCCGAGACACGTAGTCGGGGCCCTCCGCCGCCTCGGCGACCACGATCGCCGAGGCGGTGTCCACCTGGGTCGCCGGTTTGGCCGCCGTGCGACCGCCGACGCTGACCCTGCCACCGGAGATCAGCTCGGCGGCCTGCTCCCTGGAGCGGGCCAGGCCGCGGCGCACCAGCTCGCTGTCCAGGCGTATGCGGCGGCTCACCGCGCCCACCCCTCGGCGGACGCCCTCCGTCCCGGTCGTTTCGCGCACCGTCGTGCGCCACCCGCCGTCATGGCCGGGCCTGTCGCCGTCATGACTCGTCCCCCCGTCGTCAAGCAGCTCGCGGCCATCGAACACCGCCGTCCGGCCATCAGGAAGCGCCGTCCCCCCGAGCCGGGGAGGTGTCGTCCATGGAGGCGAGGGTCGCCTCCAGGCCGCTCAGGACCTCTTCGAACACCGGGACGTGTTCCCGGACGGGAAGCTCGCCCAAGCCCCCCAGCCTCGCCAGGGCGGCGGCCACCCTGGCCTCGCCGCTCTCCGTCATGCCTTGTCTCCACCCGTTCTGCGTGCCGGCCCCACCCGTGCGGCGTTCCCGCCCGCCCGCGCGCCGCCGACTCGCGGTGTGCCTGTTGGTCGCGGCGCCGATCAGGGACATGATGAAATGGTCGCTCGCCGGGGTCATCGCCGCCTGCGCGACGGCCGTAGACCCTCGTAGACCTGACCGTATCGGAAGCGGCCATCCGTGTGATGCCCTTCTCTTCCCAGGCCGCGCCCGCGCGCCGGATTTCGCGTAGTACTCAAGTGAAACGCTACCTTCCGTAAGTCAGAGGGGCTTCGGGGATGAGAAGGGGTACCACGCATGGCGACCGTCGACGAGTGCAGAGCGGCGCTGGACAAGCTCGCCGAGCAATTCGCCGAGCTTGATCCGGAGACGCGCACCAAGCATGTGGTGGACAGGAGCCTCAGCTGCCGGATCACCGACCTGGACGTGACGTTCTACGGCCGCATCCACCAGAACGGGCTCGAGCCGTTCACCGACGTCCCTCCCGCGGGAGGGCGTCCCGCCGAGGTGCGCATCCGCATCTCGAGTGACGATCTGCTGTCCATGGTGAACGGCGAGCTGGACATGGCGCGGGCGCTGCTGGGGGGCCGCGTCAAGATCGACGCCAGCCTGGGAGACCTGCTGCGCCTCCGCAAACTCCTCTGAAACCCCTCAGACGCCGCGCACACCTCGGCGGACTCTTCCGCCGCCTACTTCCGAGGCCCTCCTCCGAGGCCCTCCTCCGAGACGCCCGGACGACGCGCCCGGCCCGCCTCCGGGTCACGAGACCGGCCTTCGACCACTACGAGCGCAAGGGCGGTCACAGGTCGAGCGCCACCATGACCTGGGTGAGGTCGGCCTCGTCGGTCCGGTCGTCCCCAGCGTGCGCCCAGGACGCGGCGCAGGCGGCCCTGAGACCGTCCAGAGGGTCGCCCTCGCCCTTCAGGCGCAGCTCTCCGGACTCCCATCGCGCCACCCAGCCCTCGCGGGTCCACTCGCCGGCCTCGCTCGTGACCGGCGCCGGCGGCAGGTGAACGGCGGAGACGTCGGCGGCGATGTGCGTCGGACGGTGCTCCGGCGGCGCGGTGAGCAGGTCCATCGGGCCGGTGACCCCGCTCAGCACCAGCAGGCTGTCGACGCCCGCGCGGGTGGCCGCCTCCACGTCGGTGTCCAGTCTGTCTCCCACGATGAGCGGCCTTTCGGCGCCGGTGCGCAGCATCGACTCTCTGTGCAGCGGCGGCTCGGGCTTGCCCGCCGACACGGGCTCGACCCCTGTCGCGGCCGCGATCACGCGGATCATCGCCCCGTTGCCCGGCAGCACGCCGCGATTCGTCGGCATGGTCGTGTCACCGTTGGCCGCGACGAACCAGGCTCCCTGACGCACCGCGAGCGCTCCTTCGCTCAGCAGGGCGTAGGACAGATCAGGCGAGATGCCCTGCACGACGGCCACAGGAGACTCCGCCGCGGTCGTCACCGGGCGCAGCCCTTGGGCGCGCAGGGCGGAACGCAGCCCCATGCCGCCGACCACGAGCACGGCCGCCCCTTGGGGCACCTTCTCGGCGATCATGCGGGCCGCGGCCTGGGCCGAGGTCACGACGTCGTCCGGCGTGGCCGGCACCCCGATGGACACCAGATGCTCGGCGATCGCGGCCGGCGTCCGCGAGGCGTTGTTGGTCACGTAGGCGAGTCGCACCCCGGTGTCCGCCGCCCGGGTGAGCGCCTCGGGAGCGCCCGGCACCGCCTGGCGGCCGAGGTAGACGACTCCGTCGAGATCGAGCAGCAAGGTGTCGTAGAGGTCGATCAGCGTGGTCTCCATGGCCCCACTATTTCCGATGCCGAGACCCGGCCATGACCCGGGCACGCCCTTGCCCCCACCCCAGAGGAGGACCGGGCCGCTCGAGGCGCGGAGCCACCGGTGACCGGACGAGGCCACCGCCGGTGGCCCGGGCGCACCGCCGGCGGAGAGGCCGGACAGGCGCGGTTCGGCGGAGAAGGTTGCGGTCAGCGGGGGATGTTCACGCCTGCCGGGCACGCAAGGTGGCCCGGACCTGCTTCAACGCGGAGACGTAGTCACGGAGGTCGGGACGCATCGCCACGGCCATGGCCAGATGCTCCTGTGCGGCCTTCATGTCGCCCGTGCGCCACAGCGCCATGCCGAGGCCGAAATAGGCATAGTCCTCTGTGGGATTGGCGGAGACGATCCACCGGAAGCTGTCGGCGGCGTCCTCGTACCGGCGCGAGTTGAACTGGGCTCTGGCCAGAGCCTCGCGGATGCTGCGCGAGTCGGGCTCGGCGTCGGCCGCCCGTGCCAGGATCGCCGCCGCTGCGGCCGGGCTGCCGTCCTTCAGCAGCTTGACCCCTCGTTGAAACCATTCATAGACATCACCCACGGGGGTGTTCGGCTCAGGGAAAGCATCCGCCGAAGGATTCGGATCGTAGAAATCACCCGCAGGAGCGTTCGGCTGATAATCGGAGGGCTCGGGCCCGCTTCGTCCCTGCACCATCTTTTGAGGCCTCCTTCAGAGGACAAGTCATCCCGGCTTCCTGACGAGCCGGGCAGCGCTGCGACGTCGGGGCTGTCTCTGAGCGACTCGGGCCTTTATGGCACCATGCCCGGTATGGCCATCTCTGAACTGCCGTCGCCTGACGGACTGGTATTGCACCCGTTCCGGGGTGTGCGCTTCGCAGTGGACGACCTGGCTGCGGTCACCTCTCCACCGTATGACCTCGTCTCGCCGGAAGACGTCCGCAGTCTGCTCGACGTTCACCCCAACAACGTGGTGCGGCTGATCCTTCCCGGCGCCGACCAACATCGTTACTCCGAAGCCCGCGAAACCCTCAGGTCATGGCTCGAATCGGGCGTACTGACCGTCGATGATCTCCCCTCTCTTTACGTCTACGAGCAGAGCGGGCCGGACGTGCTGCTCCGCGGCCTGATCGGCGACCTCGCCCTCTCCGAGCTGGAGAAGGGCATCGTGCTGCCGCACGAGAACGTCATGCCGGCGACGGTGGCCGACCGCCTCGCGCTCATGAAGACGACCGAGAGCAACCTGGAGCCCATCTTCCTGGTGTACGAGGGCGACGGCGTCTCCGCCTCCGGCCTGGTCGACGAGGTGGCGACGACCAGACCCCCGCTGGTGGACGTCCGCCTCGGCGACGGCATCGTCCATCGTTTGTGGGCCCTCACCGAACCCGCCGAACTGCAGACCGTCGCGGACGCGCTGTACGGGTGCCGGGCGCTCATCGCCGACGGCCACCACCGGTACGCCACCTACCTCGCCCTGCAGCGCGACTACCACGACGAGGGGCGCGGGCCCGGCCCGTGGGACTTCGGCCTGGCGCTGCTGGTGGACTCGAGGGTCTATCCCCCTGATCTCAAGGCCATCCACCGGGTCATCCCCGGACTGCCCTTGGAGGAGGCGGCGGCACGGGCCAAGGGAGCCTGGCAGGTGCACGAATTCGCCCACCTGGAGGAGGCGCTGGAAGCGCTCGCCGCCTCGACGGGGCCGGCCTTCGTCCTGGCGGGCGACGGCCCCTGCCACCTGCTCACCGGCCCTGACCCCGTGCAGTTGCAGCACGCGATGCCGTCGGGCCACTCTGACGCCTGGAACTCTCTGGTCACCTCGATCCTCTCGGAGTTCCTCCTGCCGAAGGTGTGGGGCCTGCAGGACGACGAGCAGACGGTGCGCATCGTCCATCACGACCCGTTCCTCGCCGCCCAGATGGCCCGCCGCGAGTCGGGGACAGCAGTGATCGTTCCGCCGCTGACCGTGGAGAACGTGCTGGCCATCGCGGCCGGAGGCGAGCGCGTGCCCCGGAAGTCCACCTCGTTCGGCCCCAAGCCCCGGACCGGCCTCGTCCTGCGCACGTTCGCCACCGGGTGACCCACCCCGCCCCGCGGACCCCCGCCGGCTCACACTCGACCTTCGCCTCCCTCTGCGGCGTCACGACCCGCTGGGGTGTCACGACCGGGCGACCCCTCCCCGCCCGCAGAACCCTCCCCGCCCGCAGAACCGTCGCCGGCCGCAGACCCGTCACCGCTCGCCGAACCGTCGGAGGCGGTGACGGCCGTGCCCCTTCGGCCAGGATCTCGCGCCCGCAGGCGGTTCGCCCGACGCACCTCGACCTCGTAGGTGCTGACCCCGCCGCCGGCCCCACCCCGATATCTCTGGTGCAGCGCTCCCTCGACCGTGACCACGTCGTCGACCCGCCACCCCGCGACCTGGGCACCGACCTCGGCGTCGAAGGTGACGCACGCGATGCCGTCGGCCTTCTTGCCGCTCGGGTGCTCGGCCGGCCGGCGGACCGCGAGGCCCCACATCGTCATCACGTCTCCGCTGGGCAGCTCCTTGCGCCTCGGCGGCTTGGACAAGCGCCCGACCAGCGTCACCTCGTTGCGGTGCATGGCAAACCCTTCCTGCCGCGTCTCGTCCCGTCCATGGCGGGGCCCATCCTCCGGCCCCGGACCGGCTTGCATGAGTGCCGGACGTCGCTCTGTGGAAAACGTCGCGAGGACCGGAACACGAAAGTCGCGAGAGCGGAAACCTGGCGGCGGCTCGCCCTCGGATTCGCCCAGGTGGTACGAACGTAGGGGTCGCGGGCACGGCGCGCGCCCGGGGAACGGAGGAGCAACCTGTGGACAACGTCACGCCGCTCGGCGGAGATGTCTACGAGATCGACACACGCATGGCGGGACACGCCGGAATCACCGCGGGCTATCTGATCCTCGGCGACCGGCCCTGCCTCGTCGAGACCGGCACCTCCACGTCCGCCCCCGTCGTCCGCGACGCGCTCACATCGTTGGGCGTCGGCCCGGACGATCTCGCCACGGTGGTGGTCACGCACATTCATCTGGACCACGCCGGAGGCGTCGGCGACATCGCCGGGTTCTACCCGTCCGCGCAGATCGTGGTCCACCGCAAGGGCGCGCGGCACCTTGCGGACCCCAGCGTCCTCATGGCCAGCGCCAAGCGGGTCTGGGGCGACAAACTCGACACGCTCTTCGGAACGCTGTCGCCCACCGAAGCGACCCGCATCCGAGCCCTGGACGACACCGACTCGATCGACCTCGGCGGCGGCCGGGCACTGGCCAGCCACTACTCCCCCGGGCACGCCAAGCACCACGTCGGGCTGCTGGACTCGGCGACCGGCGACCTGTACGTCGGCGACGCCGCCGGGGTGTACCTGCCGCAGACCGGCGACCTGCGACCGGCCACCCCTCCGCCGGACTTCGACCTGCGGACCGCGCTGAACTCGCTGACCCTGTTCGACGACCTCGGCCCTCAGCGGCTGCTCTTCAGCCACTACGGGCCCGTCTCCGACGTCCCGGAGATCCTCGCGCGCTCGGCCGAAGAACTGCGCATCTGGGTGGATCTCACCCGCCAAGCCCACACGGAAGGAATGGACCTCGACCACGCCGTGGCAATGGTGCGCGAGAAGACGCGCGAGCGTTACGCCGCCCCCACGTCAGAGGACGCCGAAACGGTGCGGCAGTTCGAGATGCTCAGCGGAGCACCGTCCAACGTGGCGGGCATCATGCACTGGCTCGACCGCTCCAGCCCCGCCTCCGGCTGAAACGCTCTCCCGCTGCACCGCAGGTGCCGGAGTCCGCCGGGAGCGTCTGCCGGACGAATGCCGAGCGCCCGCTCGGGCGGGCACCGTCTTCGGCCGGGGAGGCTTAGATCCACCGGCGAGGGGAACGATGAGTGGCGGGCGCCGCACGCCTCCAGTCTGTCGGCGCCCACCACCCTTCGTCAGCCCTTGCGCGTCTCAGGCATCACGCCGCTCCGGCTTGTGCGCCTGGACGGCGTCATCGTCTTCGTCGTCCAGAACATCCCCCGGAACCGGCCTTGCCGAAACACCGAAATCGGGTTCGATGAAGGCGGGCCCCACGCCGATCTCCATGCGCGGAGACTCGATCACAGGAGCGTCCGGCTCCCGCACACCGGCGCCGGCAGGGACGCTCCCGGCTTCCTCGCCCTCATCGCCGGATTCCGGTGCGAGGTCATCGGACGCCCCGGGGTTCCGGTCGCCCCGCGGCCCGGCACCGACGGCCTCGGCGCCGTCGGCTCCCTGGACCGCACGAGCGGGCTCACCGACGCCGGTCGCAGACACCTCGGACGGCGCGGAGGCCGCGGCGGTGTCAGGAATTCCGGCCCGCGGCTCGTCCCGCACATCCGCACCGGCTTCGTCACCGTCGGTGCCGAGACCGGGTCCGGCGTCCGCCTCGGCGGCGAAGTCGCGGCCTTCAGCGTCCTCGTCCAGCTCGTCGTCGTCGCCGTCCGCGTCGAAGTCGTCGTCGAGCTCGTCATCGACATCCACGCCGGCATCGTCATCGCCATCGGCGACGGCATCGTCGACGAGAGGGGCGGCGGACGTACCGCCGGAATCACCGGCCTCCATGTCGGACTCGCCGCCGGCGGCCGGGACGAAGTCGCCGTCGTCCTCGTCCTCGTCCTCCTCGATGTCCTCGATGACGGCTCCGGTGAGCTGCGCGTACCGCTCGGCGGCCTCCGTCTCTCCGTCCTCGTCGAACGTCATGGCGCGCTCGAACCAGTCGATGGCCGCACTCTCGTGGCCCGCTTCCGCGAGGGCGTCGGCGTAGGCGAAGGTCAGGCGGGCGGACCAGGGATGCGGCTCCTGGTTGCGCAGTTCCGGCACCCTCTGCAGGGTGATGACCGCCGCGTCGTACTGGCCGAGGTCCCGGCGCGCACCGGACTCCACGATGGCCAGCTCGATGCGTCCCGCACGGTCGAGACGCTCGGCCTCGGGCGAACGCACCAGGTCCAGCGCGCGCTCCGGGCGACCGAGCCCGCGCTCGCAGTCGGCCATGATCGGCAGAAACTCGTCCACGCCGGTCATCCTGCGCGCGGCGCGCAGGTCGCTGAGCGCCTCGGCGTAGTGCCCCGCGCGGTAGGCCGCCAGGCCCACCGCCTCGCGGACGACCCCGATGCGCGCGGCGAAGCGGCGGGCGACCTTGGCGTGCTCGTACGCGAGCTCCGCGTCGTCGTCCCCGAGCGCACGCTCTGCGGCCACCAGGTGGCAGGCGATCATGTTCGCGAGGTCGTTGGGCAGCGAGCGGAGCTCGTCCCGGACGTCCTTCTCCAGTTCCTCAGGCGTGATGTCCGCCGCCAGCTCCGGCACCGCGACCGGCTCCTCCCGGCGCCCGTGCCCGTCGCGGGAACCGTGCTCGGTGTCACGCTGGAACGGGCGGCCGGCGTCGCGCCCGTCCCGCCCGTAACGGCCGCGGGAGCCCTCGCGATCGCCCCTGGGGGCGCCACCCCGGTCATCTCCGGAGTGACCGCGACCACCTCGATCGTCACGGGCCCCGTAGCCTCCACGATCGTCCCTGGAGCCGTACCCGCCCCGGTCGCTCCTGGAAGATCCGTATCCGTCCCTGTCGCGGTCCCCGTACACCCGGCCCTGGCCGTCAGCGGGCGTACGGTCCTCGCGGGGGCCTCTGTCGTCCCGTCCCTCACGGCTGAACGGGCGCGACCCTGAACCGGCGCGCTCGTCCCGCCGGAACGGACGCTCCGCGCCCTGGCCGCGGGTGTCACGGCCGTAAGGCCGGTCACCGCCACCGTGCCGTCCGCGGTCGTCCCCGCCGTGCGGGCGGTCGTCACGCCCGCCGCGGTAGGGCGCACGCGCCGCGGATCCACCCCGGTCACCACGGTCGTCGCGGCCTTGACGGCCCTCAGCGTCGAACGGGCGCGCCCCAGGTGCGCGGCGATCATCTCGCTGGAACGGACGGCCGCCCCGCTCACCGGCGTCCGAAGGACGCCCGCCACGGTCGCCACGGTCGAAGGTGCGCCCTCCACGGTCGTCCCGCTCGAACGAGCGTCCACCACGGTCACCGCGGTCACGCCAGCCGGAGGACTCACCGGGACGGCCTTCACGACGGTCCCCATAGCGGGAATCCGGCCTGTCGCCCTCGCGGTGAGGACGCTCGCCGCTCATCCCGGAGGAACCACCGCGGTCGAACGGACGCCCACCGCCGGGACCACCCCGATCGTCACGGTAGGACGGCCGGCCCTGCCGGTCGCCACGGTCGTCCCGGTTGTACGGCCGGGTGCCCGCGCCGCCGCGGTCTTCTCGCCGGTCACGGCTCTCGTGGCCTTCACGGCCTTCACGACTGAACGGACGCGGGCCCGAGCCTCTGCGGTCATCCCGCTGGAACGGACGGCCTTCGCGGTCACCGCGGCCCGGACCGGAGGGACGTCCTCCACGATCGTCACGATCGCGCCAGCCGGACGAACCGCCGGCGCCTTCCTCGCGACGATCCCCGGAACGGGAATCGGGCCGGCCGCCGTAGGAGCGGTCTCCACGCGGTCCCTGGAACCCCTGGCCGCCGCGGGAAGCGCCACCCCGGTCGTCACGGCCGTACGAGCGCTCACCGGCTCCACCGCGACGATCGTCCCTGTCGAAGGGACGGGAGGGACGCTCAGGGCGCTCACTCCGATCGGACGGGCGGCCCTGGTACTCGCCGCGCTCACCACGGTCGAACGAACGGCCGGGACGCTCGGAGCGGTCACCTCGGTTGAACGGGCGATCTTGGTAGCCACCTCGCTCGCGGCGCTCGAAGGGCCGCCCGGGCCGCTCACCGCGATCAGAGGAACCTCCCGGACGGTCCGCGCCCTCGGAAGGACGGCCCGAACGATCGTCGCGATCGAACGATCGGCCCGGACGGTCTCCCCGGTCGGACGGGCGATCCGGACGGTCGTCGCGCCCGAAGCCCCGGCCGCCGCCGGACGTGCCCCGGCTCTCACTGTTGAACGGCCGGTCACCGCGGTCGCTGCGCTGGAACGGCCGTCCTCCGCGAGAATCACGGTCACGGGACCCGTAAGAGCCGCCAGGGCGGCCTTCGCGCCGCTCGCCATAGCGTGGACCGTCACCAGGGCGTCTCTCACCACGGGCTCCGGCACGGTAGCCATCGGCCGGCCGGTCCGCCCTCGCTCCCTCGGAGCGGTCACTGCGGTACCCTCCGGGTCCCTCGCCCGAGCGGCTCCCGCCATCTTCGGGACGGCCCGAGTCCTCACGTCCGTTATCTCTGTTCACTTCTGTCCTTCGTTGCTCGCTCACCGCGTCCGCCGCGATCGGCGTTCATTCGTAGCGCCGACCATGTGCGGAGGGGACGGGCCGTCCGGCCGCGGGACCCAAGGCCCGTTCACTCTGTCGCTGCCCGCCCTTGGCGCCTTACGCGACGAAGGCCACCCGTGGTGGGGTGGCCCGGCTCCCGTCCAGCCTAGCAAGCCCCCACCCCGGAACCATCCATTCACCCGAACACCGTGGGCTCCCCACCACCGTGTCCCCCTCGGAACACTGTGGCGTTCTCAGCGGGATCCGGTAACCGCAACCCATGATCCCCTTGCCGGGGACCGTCTTCGTATGAGGTTGAGAAGGGGGTGGTCAGGTGGTCAATGGGGGCGAACCTGACCGCTCTCCGGCTAGGTTGATCTGATCTGCCCCATCCTGAGAGGAGTTCGCCGGCGCCATGGCCTCCATCCGCCACGAATTCGTCGTCGATGCGTCTCCCGAGTACATCTGGGAGGTGCTGCGCGACGTCGGCGCCGTGCACGAACGTTTGCTGCCCGGCCGCGTCGCCGGCACCCGGATCGAGGGCGACCAGCGGTTCCTGACCTTCCCCGACGGACATGTGGTCCGTGAGCTGATCGTCGCGATCGACGACGACGCCCGCCGCCTGGCCTATTCCGTCGTCGAGGGCTCCCGGCCATCGATCGAGCACCACCATGCCTCATTCGAAGTGCGACCTGAGGGAGACCAGGCCGGTCGGCTGATCTGGATCACCGACGTATTGCCGCACTCCCTCGCCGCCGAGACCCGGATCCGCATCCACCGCGGCGCGGAGGAGATGAAACGCGCCATCGAGGCCGCAGTACGCAGCTGAACCACTGACCACGGGCCCCAGAGCGGAAAACGGTAGGAGTGAGAAGAGCCCTGAAACGCAGGAAAGCCACCCACACCGTGGATGGCTCTCCCTGCACACAACTACCTATAAAATTTTGTCCGGCGGTGTCCTACTCTCCCACACCGTCCCCGGTGCAGTACCATCGGCGCTGGAAAGCTTAACTTCCGGGTTCGGAATGTAACCGGGTGTTTCCCTT